>NZ_JBEXCS010000041.1:0-77831 GCF_040605395.1 Streptomyces sp. NPDC005648
CATCGCCCGCTACCGCAAGGAAGCGACCGAGATGCTCGACGACGCGCAGCTGCGCACGATCGAGGAGCGGCTGCGCTATCTGCGGGAGCTGGAGGTAGCGGTGCGGGGTGTGCAGTCCCACGTTGAACTGGTAGACGGCGTGTTCGTAGTGCCACAGGCTGCGCAGTGGGGCCGGAATCCACGACCAGGTGCCGCCGCGGCCGTCGGCCCAGTGCCGGCCGTAGCCCTTGTCGGACAGGAACCAGCCCGTCCAGGTCGCCAGATACGTCACCAGCGCGACCGGCACCAGCGACAGCACCGACCATCCGAGGTCCTTGCGCAGCACCGCCCGGTAGGGGAACCATGCCCCGGCCACCCGGCGCGAGCCCACGTCCCACAGCACGGTCAGGGCGATGAAGAAGACCAGGAAGTACAGGCCGTTCCACTTGCTCGCCGCCGCCAGGCCCAGGAAGACTCCGGCCGCGACCCGCCAGGGGCGCGGGCCCATGCCCGTGTACGTGCCGGCGTTGTGGTCCGGGCGGGCGAAGCCGTCGCCGTCGAGGGGGAGGGCGGCCGCCAGCCGGGCCCGTGCCCGGTCGCGGTCGACGAGAAGACAGCCGAAAGCCGCCAGGGAGAAGAACATGACGACCAGATCGAGCAGGGCGGTGCGGCTCATCACGTAGTGCAGACCGTCGATGGCCAGCAGCGCCCCGGCAAGACAGCCCAGCGCCGTCGAACGGAACAGGCGGCGCCCTGTTCGGCACAGCATGAGAACCGACAGAGTGCCGAGCGCCGCCGTCATGAACCTCCAGCCGAACGGGTCGAGACCGAACAGCGCCTCCCCGATGGCGATCACCCACTTGCCGAACGGCGGATGCGCGACGAACGCGCCGGGGTCGGACAGCGAGATCACCTGGGGGTGCGCGAGGATCTGCGGATCGGCGATCTTGCGGTCCGGCCAGCTGCCCTCGTAGCCGAGCCGCAGCATCGACCAGGCGTCCTTCGCGTAGTACGTCTCGTCGAAGACGACCGCCCGCGGACTGCCCAGCCGCCAGAACCGCAGCACCCCGGCGAACACGGCGACGAGGATCGGCCCCAGCCAGCCCATCACCCCGGTCACCCGGTCCGCGGGCCAGGGCCCTCTGCCCAGCAACGCCCGCAGACGGGGCGACGGCTGCGGGAAGGGCGGGACCAGACGCTCGCGGGTGTCGGTGCGGGGGCGCGCGACATGACCGAAGCGCTGCAGCCGGCCGGCCCAGGAGCGGGGGTCGGGGACCGCGGTCGACCGCGCGTCCTCGTCGACGCCGTGGCGGGTGGAGGTGTTACTCGTCACCGCCTCATCGTAGGGAACGCGCGTACGAGCCGCGGCGATCTTCAGACAAGGGCCTGCGTGGGACGGTGGAGGGAGAGGCGAACGCCAGGGCGGCCTGCTGCCGGGATGGGGGGCGCCCCTGGAGCCGATGGTGGCCGGTGCCGTCAGGCGTGGCCGGGGTGAACGGTCCCGACCCCGTGCGGGATCGGTGTCGGCTCGCCGGGCGGTGCGCGGGGTTCGCCTCGCGAGTTCGAACGCGAGGATCATCGCCCGGTACTCCGCCTGGACGCCGTGGGGGTCGCCGGTGGTGAAGGTGCCGCCTCCGGTGGTGAAGGTGTCGCGTCCGTCAGGCGGAGAGCTTGGCCCTGAGGCCGCCGGTCGCCGCGGCCGGGCGCGCGGTGGCGCGTACGGTCCGCCGCACCAGCCGCGCGTCGCGCCGCACATCGCGGGCGGCGTGCCGGCTTCGCCACAGCAGCGACGGTGCCCCCGCCGTGTCGTCGGCGGCGATCAGCAGACCGCCCAGCATGGACAGATTCTTGAGGAAGTGGATGCGCTGCTGGGCCCGGTCGGCGGGGTCCTCCTCCTCCCAGAAACGGTGGCCCGCCACCGTGGTGGGCACCAGCGTCGCAGCGATCGCCAGCGCGGACAGCCGGGGCAGCCGGCCGAGTCCGAGCAGGATGCCCGCGGCCACCTGCACGGCCCCGCTGAGCCGTACGACCTGGTCGGTCCTGTCCAGCAGCGGCGGAACGTGTTCGGTGACCGGCTGGACGACCGGCTCCGCTAGCGGGGCGACCTCTTCGGGTGAGGTGAGGGACCGCAGGCCGCCGGCCACGAACATCGAGGCGAGCAGGGGGCGGCCCGTCGTGCGCAAGAGACTCATGACGTTCTCCAGACCAGTCGGTGCGAACGGCTCCTGCCGGGTTCCCGGTCCGGGCGGCGGCAATCGGCGTCCCCGGCACCAGCGGGGACACACAGGTTCTGAGAGGTTTCTATGAATCCGTGAGGCGGTTGAACACACGGGCGCCGCCGTCCGTATGGGGCGAGGGATTTCCATGCCCGACCGTCAGACGCAGTAGGAGAACTCTCGTGGCACGAAACTCGCGCCGACGCCCAACAGGCCCACGCCGCGCCACCTTCGCGGCATTCGCGCTGATGCTGGGCGGCGGCGGCCTGGTTGCGGCCAACGTCTACGCCTCCGCGACGGAAGGCGGTTCGGGCTCCGACCAGCCGACGACACGCAGTGCCGCGGCCGGCACGATCGACTGTCCGGACGTCGGCGACAAGCTGACGCAGATGCCGGACGGGGCGCGTGCCGACGTCGACAAGGAACTCGCCTCGATGGACCAGCAGATAGCGGAGGCCTATCAGCGGTTGCAGGCGGCGACCCCCGAGCAGCGTCAGGACAGCGGCTACACCGACGACACGGTGATGAAGCCGCTGAAGGAGAAGCGGACCGAGTCGCTCGACCGCATCGGCGGTGCCATGGAGCGGGCCGGACAGCGTCCTCAGGGGCTCGACTCCATGGCGGACTGCTCCCTGCGGACCTGGAACGACCAGAACGGCGGCCAGAGTTCGCAGGGCGGCCAGCAGCAGGGGCAGCAAGACCAGCAGAACGGCGGTCAGCAGAACGGGGGTCAGCAGAACGGGGGTCAACAGGGCGGCAACGGAGGCCAGGCCGGCAACGGCCCGGTCGTCGGGGACTACCAGGACATCAACACCGTCCAGCCCAACTCCCCGGCGCCGGACCTGAACACCTTCGCCTCCAAGGGCACCTTCACCACCAGCTGCGGGGTGAACGCCAACGGACTGCGCAACTCCGACAACGTGATCGTCGCCCCCGGTGTCTCCAACGGCGCCCACCACTTCCACGACTACATCGGCAACCAGTCCAACAACGCCTTCGCCAGCGACGACGACCTCGCCAAGGCCGACACCAGCTGCGAGAACCAGGGCGACAAGTCCACGTACTACTGGCCGGTCCTGCGTCTGCAGAACGGCACCCAGGACAAGGACGCGGGCTCGCCCGGCGGTGGCATCGAGGGCAACGCCGGTCAGATCGTGACGCCCAAGGAGGTCACCATGACCTTCATCGGCAGCCCGCGCAGCCAGGTCACGGAGATGCCCCGGCTGCTGCGCATCATCACCGGTGACGCGAAGGCCTTCGTCAACGGCCCGGCCAACGCCAACGCGTCCTGGAGCTGCACCGGGTTCGAGGACCGGCAGCTCAAGGACAAGTACCCGCTGTGCCCGCAGGGCAGCGACGTGGTGCGCACCTTCCGCTTCCAGAGCTGCTGGGACGGCCGCAACATCGACAGCGCCAACCACCGCACCCATGTGGCGTTCGAGGACGCGGCGGGCAACTGCCCGAACGGCTTCGAGGCCATCCCGCAGCTGGTCCAGCGCATCGTCTACGACGTGCGGGCACCCAGCCTCCAGGACGGCGGCCGTACGACCCCGCTGTTCGCCGTCGACTCCTTCCCGGAGCAGCTCCACAAGCCGGTCACCGACCACGGCGACTTCATCAACGTCTTCGACGAGGGCCTGATGACGGAGGTCGTCTCCTGCATCAACGGCGGCCGCAACTGCGGCACCGGCACGGGTGAGGACCCGGGCGGCTCGGACGGGAACGCCACCCAGCCGCCGAGCGAGCAGCCGACGGACCAGCCCACCGACAACCCGGGCGAACCCGGCGGTCAGCCCACCGCGCAGCCCACCGGGAACCCCACCACTCCGCCCGCCGGTGACGACAACGCGGGCTCAGGCAAGGGCGGTTCGGGCAGCGGCTCCGACAAGGGGAACTCCGGCAGCGGATCCGGCGACGGCAACTCGGGCGCCGGGTCGGACAACGGCAATGCGGGCAGCGGCTCCGGCGACCAGGGTTCGCAGCCCACCGCGAACGCGCCGGGGACCGACCAGCCTGCGAACAACGACGAACCCACCCTGTCCAGCACGGCCCAGCCCAAGGTCTACGCGAAGCCCTCGCCCTCCAAGAGCACCGTGGCCGCGCAGGCCCAGGGCGGTTCGGACGCCAACGGCTCCGTCACCGGCGGTTCCGTCCAGTCCCAGGCGCCCGGCGGGAGCGACGCCCAGGCCGCCGGACAGACCGAACCCCAGGCGGTCCAGGGCAACTTGGCGGAGACCGGGACCTCGCTGTGGCCGGCCGCGGCCGGCACCGTCCTCCTGATCGCCGGCCTGATCGTGCTGGCCCGCACGAAGCGCACCATCCTGCGCTGACGCAGTGACGCAGTGACGCAGTGACGCAGTGACGCAGTGACGCAGTGACATGGGGCGCGCGGACCGGGTTGCCGGTCCGCGCGCCGCTTGCGTGGGGCGTCACCCGACGGCAGGGTTCGGGGTGTGCCCACCCTGCTGATCGTGCATCACACGCCCTCGCCGCACTGCCAGGCCATGCTGGAGGCCGTCGTGTCCGGGGCGACCGCGCCGGAGATCGAAGGCGTCGAGGTCGTACGGCGTCCCGCGCTGTCGGCCTCCGCCTCGGACGTCCTGTCCGCCGACGCCTGTCTGCTGGGCACCCCGGCCAACATCGGGTACATGTCCGGGGCCCTCAAGCACTTCTTCGACCAGATCTACTACCCGTGTCTGGACGCCACCCGGGGCAGGCCCTACGGGTACTACGTGCACGGCGGCAGCGATGTCACCGGCGCGGTCCGCGCCGTCGAGTCCATCGCGACCGGCCTCGGCTGGCGCACCGCCGCCCAAGCCGTGACGGTGACCGGCGAGCCGGGCAAGGCCGATCTGGAGGCCTGCTGGGAGCTGGGGGCGACCCTCGCGGCGGCACTGACGGACTGACCGTCGACTCCCTTCCTGTGCGCAGGATTTGAGACAGCCTGACCGGCGCACAGGTACGGACTATTTCCGCCGCCCCTGCTTATTGCGGGCGGAGTGGCGTATTCCGCCTGCGGTGGAGCACGTGAATGAGCCAGCTGCGGGAAACCACCCATCCGCACGGTTGATTGTTTAATCGACACGCTGCAATACTCCGGCTTCCAGTCGCGCCATGGCGCTATGGCGCTCCCGAATCCGGAATGCAGTGGTTTCGGATTCACCGACCCCCCACAACATACGCACGAGAACTGACTCCAGCCTGCCTCCCTGCCTCCGTGAGCTGGACGTGTGCGACCCGAAGCAGCGAAGAAGGTGCTCTGGTGTCAAGAAACCATGAAGGATTTGAGTCGCCGCCGCGTTTTTCCGGCGCCGGAGTCGATGAAGTGCAACAGCAGGCGATATCCGACAATCCTGAATTCCAGGCGCTGCGCCGCGCGCACCGTCGGACCGGTGTGCGAATGACGGTGATCGCCGTCGGTGGGTTCCTGTTGTACGTACTGCTGTCGAGTTTCACGCCCGGCCTGATGAACAGTTCCCTCAGCGGCCATCTCACCCTCGGCCTGGCCCTGGGCCTCGGCCAGTTCGTGCTGATGGCCGTCATCGCCCGGCGCTATGTCGTCCATATGCGCACCCGTGTCGACCCGGTCGTCCGGGGCTTTCGCTGCACGCCTCGCACCCGCCCCGGCGAGAGCCGGCGACAGCATCCCACCGAGCCCCACCAGTACCGCACCGAGGGATACCGCACATGGTGACGACCGCCGCCGGCGTCGGCGACCGGTTCAGTCTGCAGCTGACGTTCCTGCTGTTCCTCTCCGTCGTCGTGGTGACCCTGTTCACCGCGCTGCTGACCGCCCCGCAGCGCGACGAGATCAGCGAGTTCTATCTCGGCAACCGCACGATGACCCCGCTGCGCAACGGCCTCGCGATGTGCGGTGACTACATCTCCGCCGCCACGCTCCTCGGCAGCACCGGCCTGGTCGCCCTCAACGGCTACGACGGACTGCTCTACCTCGGCGGCACCGCCGTCGCCTGGACGACGGTCCTGCTGCTGATCGCCGAACCCCTGCGCAACGCGGGCAAGTTCACCCTCGGGGACACTCTCGCCCTGCGCCTTCCGCAGGGCCACCGGCCGGTCCGGCTCGCCCTCTCCCTGTGCACCCTCGCCGTCACCACGCTCTACCTGGTGGCCCAACTCGTCGGCAGTGTCGCCCTGCTGACCCAGTTCACCGGAGAACCCAGCGCGACCACCCGCACTCTGTGCGTGGCGGTCATCGGCACCATCGTCATCGTGTACGCGGCGATCGGCGGCATGCCCGGAGCCACGTTCATCCAGGTCGTGAAGGCCGTGATGGTGATCTCCGGGGTCACCGTGACCGCCGTGCTGGTGCTGCACCACTTCCACTGGAACATCAACGCCCTGCTCGGCGCCGCCGCGGACAACAGCGGCCTGGGCACCCGCTTCCTGGAACCCGGTCTGCGCTACGGCGGCAGCACCACCAGCAAGCTCGACTTCTTCAGCCTCGAACTCGCCATCGTCCTCGGGCTCGCCGCGCTGCCGCACATCATGATGCGCCTGCTGGCTCCCCGTACCGTCGGCGTCCTGCGTTCCTCCGTCGTCTGGGCGATGGGCCTGGTGGGACTGGTCTGCCTGGCGGCCGGCATCCTCGGTCTCGGTGCCACGGCCGTCGTCGGCCGGGAGACCATCGCGGGCACCGACCGCAAGGGCGACGCGGCCGTCCTGCTGCTGGCGCACGCCCTCGGCGGCGGCGTCCTCACCGCCCTGCTGTCCTGCCTCGCCTTCGTCACCCTGCTGGCCGTGGCGTCCGGCCTCACCCTCGCCGCGGCCACCTCCCTCGCGCACGACCTCTACGGCGAGGTCATCCGCAAGGGCAGGGCCGAGGAGAAGGAGGAACTCCTCGTCGCCCGTCTCGCCGCGGTCGTCATCGGCGTCCTGGGCATTCTGCTCGCGCTGGTCTCCTGGGGAGCCAACACCGCGACCCTGGCCTTCCTCGCCTTCGCCATCGCCGCCTCCGCCCTGCTGCCCACCCTCGTCTACACCCTGTTCTGGCGGCGCTTCAACGCGACCGGAGCGCTGCTCAGCCTCTGCGGCGGCCTGCTCACCTCGGTCCTGTTGGTGATCTTCTCGCCGGTGGTCTCCTCCACCCCGGCCTCGCTCTACCCGCATGCCGATTTCGCCTGGTTCCCGCTGCAGAACCCGGGCATCGTCTCGATCCCGGCCGGCTTCCTCCTCGGCTGGCTCGGCACCGTACTGGGCCGAGGCGAAACGGAGGACACCTACGACGAGTTCGAGGTCCGCACCCTGGTCGGAGCGGAACAGTCCTGACACCGCGCCGGCCGGGCGGGCGATGAAGGTGACGCCGGTCGAGATGTGCGGCATGTGGGCCGGCTGAGGTATTTGGGCCGGATGCAGCAGCACGGGAGGCTGGGCGCGCGGCGGCGGGGAAGGCTGGCGTGCGCTCGCCCTTCCGTCCCCCAGGGAGAACCCATGCCCTTGCGTGCTGTCGCCTGTGCCGTCGTCGCCTGTCTGGCCGCGCTGAGTCCGGCCGCCCCGAGCGCCGCCGCCACCCACGGTCCGAACGACACCGACCTGCGCCGGGAGCTCGAGGACCTGGTCCACGCCCCGGGCGGACCGCCGGGTGCCGTCGTGGTCCTGCAACGCGACGGCCGGCGGCGCGTGGTGCGCGCCGGAGTCGCCGACCTCGCCACCGGCCGCAAGCCGCAGATCGACGACCACATGCGCATCGCCAGCGTGGCCAAGGCGTTCAGCGGCGCGGTCGCCCTCACCCTCGTCGACAGCCACGACCTCGGCCTGGACGACACCATCGGCCGCAGACTGCCCCGACTTCCGGCAGCCTGGCACCCGGTGACCCTGCGCCAGCTCCTGAACCACACCAGCGGTCTGCCCGACTACTCCGACGACCCGGAGTTCCGGCAGATCCTCACGGCCGACCCGCACCACCGCTTCGACCCCCACCACCTGCTGGACTTCGTGGCCGACGAGCCCCTCCTGTTCCCCGCGGGCAGCCGCTACCACTACTCCAACTCCGACAACATCGCCGTCGCACTGATGGCGGAGGCGGTGACGGGGACGCCGTACGAGCAGCTGCTGCGTGAACTCGTCTACCGGCCCCTCGACCTGCACGGCACCAGCCTCCCGCAGGGGTACCGGATGCCCCGGCCCTATCTGCACGGGTACGCCGTCGCCCCGCCCGCGCCGCCGGAGGACGTCAGCGAGCTCTTCAGCGCGTCCGCCTCCTGGGCGTCGGGCGGTATCGTCTCCACACCCGCCGACCTGAACCGCTTCATCCGCGGCTATGCGGGCGGCGCGCTCTTCGGCCCGGACGTCGTGCGCCGGCAACGGCACTGGATCCCCGGCGCGTCCGAGCCCGCGGGCCCCGGGAGCAACTCCGCCGGACTGGCCCTGTTCCGCTACACCACCCGCTGCGGTGTCGTGCTCGGGCACACCGGCAACACCGCCGGCTACACCCAGCTGGCCGCCGCCACCCCCGACGGCCGCCGGTCCCTGACCTTCTCCGTCACCAGCCAGATCACCCAGTCCACCGACCCGCGGTCGCTGGCACGGCTGCGCGCCGTCCAGGAGGACTTCGTGTGCGCGCTGCTCGGCGGCCCCGGTCACTGATCCGCTCTCGCCTGCCGCCGCCATGAAGAGGGAGGATGGGGCGGCAAGCGTTTTGGTCAACCGATGTGGAGGAGCGGGCACATGCAGCACGAGCGAGCGGGCAGGAAGGCCGGCCCCGAGGACCTCGTCGACGTCGCCCGGCTGGTCACCGCGTACTACGCGCTGCACCCGGACCCGGCCGACCCGGGGCAGCGGGTGGCGTTCGGTACGTCCGGGCACCGCGGATCGTCGATGAACACGGCGTTCAACGACGACCACATCGCCGCCACCAGCCAGGCGATCTGCGAGTACCGGGCCCGGCAGGGCACCGACGGTCCGCTCTTCCTCGGCGCCGACACCCACGCCCTGTCCGAGCCCGCCCGGGTCACCGCGCTGGAGGTGTTCGCGGCCAACGAGGTCACCGTGCTCATCGACAGCGCGGACGGCTACACCCCCACCCCGGCGGTCTCGCTCGCCATCCTCACCCACAACCGCGGCCGCACCTCCGGCCTCGCCGACGGCGTGGTGGTCACCCCCTCGCACAACCCGCCCGCCGACGGCGGCTTCAAGTACAACCCGCCGAGCGGCGGGCCGGCCGGCTCGGACGCCACGTCCTGGATCCAGGACCGGGCCAACGAGATCATCGCGAGCGGTCTGAAGGACGTACGCCGTATCCCGTACACCCGGGCGCTCGTCGCGGAGACCACCCGGCGCCACGACTTCCTCGGCGCGTACGTCGCCGACCTGCCGAACGTCCTCGACCTGGACGCGGTCCGGGACGCCGGCATCCGTATCGGCGCCGACCCGCTGGGCGGGGCGTCGGTCGCCTACTGGGGCCGGATCGCCGAGCAGCACCGTCTCGACCTGACCGTGGTCAATCCGCTGACCGACCCCACCTGGCGGTTCATGACGCTGGACTGGGACGGCAAGATCCGGATGGACTGCTCGTCGCCGTACGCGATGGCCTCACTCATCGAGCAGCGCGACCGGTTCCGGATCGCCACCGGCAACGACGCCGACTCGGACCGGCACGGCATCGTCACCCCGGACGCGGGCCTGATGAACCCCAACCACTACCTCGCCGTGGCCATCTCCTACCTCTACAGCCACCGGGAGCGGTGGCCTGCCGAGGCCGGCGTCGGCAAGACCCTGGTGTCGTCCTCGATGATCGACCGGGTCGCCGCCGACCTGGGGCGCCGGCTGGACGAGGTGCCGGTCGGGTTCAAGTGGTTCGTGGACGGGCTGGTCGACGGCTCGATCGGATTCGGTGGCGAGGAGTCGGCGGGGGCGTCCTTCCTGCGCCGTGACGGCTCCGTGTGGACCACCGACAAGGACGGCATCATCCTCGCGCTGCTCGCCTCCGAGATCACCGCGGTCACCGGGAAGACACCCTCGGAGCACTATGCGGCCCTGACCGACCGCTTCGGCGCGCCGGCGTACGCCCGCATCGACGCCCCGGCGTCCCGCGAGGAGAAGGCGCTGCTGGCGAAGCTGTCGCCGGCCCAGGTCACCGCGGACACCCTCGCGGGGGAGGCCGTCACCGGCGTCCTCACCGAGGCGCCGGGCAACGGCGCGGCCATCGGCGGCATCAAGGTCACCACCGAGAACGCGTGGTTCGCGGCCCGGCCTTCCGGCACCGAGGACGTGTACAAGATCTACGCCGAGTCGTTCCTCGGCGCCGAGCATCTGCGGCAGGTGCAGGAGGAGGCCAAGGACGTGGTGGACGCGGCGCTCGGCGGCTGAGGCCGTGGCCTCTCGGTGAGGTGGGCCGGCGGAGACCCGTCGGCCCACTCCCCACTGTCGCTATCATCCTCTTAAGCCCGAAATCGGGGGTTTGTTCGTAAGGGGCCACGGCCCACGGCCCCGCCGGAGTGATGGATGTCCCTCATACGCGAGACGGAGGACGGCGACGAGCTGCTCGCCAGACTCGGTTCGCTGACCGCCCAGGCACGGGAGCTCGCCGAGCTGCAGCGCTCGCGGGTCGAGCTGGCGATCGCCCTGCAGCGCGGCATGCTGCCCCGGGACCTGCCCCACTCCGAGGGCTTCCATCTGGCCGTCCGCTACGCGCCCGCCTTCCACGGCCTCAATGTGGGCGGCGACTGGTACGACGCCTTCACCATGCCCGACGGGCGGATCGGGCTGTCCATCGGCGATGTGCAGGGCCACAACATCGAGGCCGCCGCCTTCATGGGGCAGGTCCGGGTGGGCCTGCGCGCCCTCGCCTCCGTGACCAGCGAGCCGGGAGAACTCCTCGCCCGCACCAACGACCTGCTTCTCTCCCTGGGCACTGATCTCTTCGCGACCTGCACCTTCATGCGCCTCGACCCGGCCACCGGGGTCCTGGAGAGCGCCCGGGCCGGACACGTCCCGCACATCTGGGCCACGGCGGACGGCCGTTCCGGTATCGCCGAGGACGAGGGCGGCCCACCGCTTGGCATCCAGCCGGGCGTCGACTTCCCCGTCACCCGCTACCGCCTGACCACCGGCGGCGTCTTCGTCCTGCTGACCGACGGTGTCGTCGAGGGCCCGTCCCTGAGCGTCGACGAGGGCCTCGACCAGGTCGTCCGGCTCGCCGGCATCGCGGCGGTCGCCGGAATGGAGGCGGCCTCCCTCGCGGCGGCCGTGATGAGGGTGGCGGAACGCGTCGGCCACGAGGACGACGCCGCGGTACTGGTGGTGGGACATGACGGGCTCGGTCTCCAGACGTAGCCGAGGGCGGTCCCACCGCTGCCACGACCGCTCGCCTCGCAGAGAAGGCGTCCTCGGTGTCTGATGGCTGCTGTGGGTAGTACCGACGTTCTGCGCCGGCCCGTGGGCTTCGTCCTGTGGACGCTGGCCGTCGCCACCTGCTATTTCGCGGCCGGGCGCCTGGGGCTGATGCGGCAGCTGGTGGTCGACGGGGCGGTCGTCACCCCCATCTGGCCGCCCACCGGGGTCGCAGTGGCCTGTCTGCTGCTGTTCGGGCTGCGCTCCTGGCCGGGCATCGCCCTCGGTGCCCTGGCCGTCGTCATGTCGATCACCGCCATCCAGCCCGCCGTCATCGGCACCCTGGTGGGCAACACCGCCGCCCCCGTGTGCGCCTACTACCTGCTGCGCAGAGTCGGCTTCCGCCTCGACCTCGCCCGGCTGCGCGACGGGTTCGCGCTGGTCTTCCTCGGCGCCCTGACCGCCATGCTGGTCAGCGCGACCGCCGGCGCCGGCCTGCTCGTCCTGACCGGCAAGCTCGCCGGCAGCGGCTTCTGGCTCGTCTGGTCGACGTGGTGGGCCGGCGACGCGATGGGCGTCCTGATCGTCACCCCGGTCCTGCTGGTGCTGTGCCGCGTCCACTGGCCGCCGCGCACCGTCCGCTGGAAGGAGGCCGCGGGCCTGACCCTCGTCGCCTGCGGACTCATCCCGTTCGTCACCCACAGCTCGGTCAGTCTGCTGTTCCTCGTCTATCCGCTGCTGATCTGGGCGGCCCTGCGCTTCCAGCTCGCCGGCAGCATGCTGTGCGCGCTCTTCGCCTCCGTGATGGCCACGATCGCGGCGACCAACCAGGTCGGCCCCTTCGCCCACCTGACCGGCGTCGAGGTGATGATCAAACTGCAGGCCTTCAACGGCGCGATGGCCCTGACCGCGCTGCTCCTGTCCGCCGTGATCATCGAGCAGCTGCACACCAGACGCTCGGTGGAACAGGCCTGCCAGGAACTCGTCGAGGTGCTCGAACACCTCACCGCGGGCGAGTCCCCGCAGGGCCGCTCACCCGTCGACCCGCCTCAGTCCCACAGCGGATAGACCACCGTCCGCGGGAACGAGTCCGGCCGGTTGCCGGGATACACCAGGGTCATCCGGTCGTAGTGGAGCACCTGCGGGTGCTTCTTCCACGGCCGCACGTGATCCAGCCGTACGACGACGGCGTACTCGTGGAAGCGGCCCGCCGCACAGTACGGCTTGCAGTCGTTGACCCAGTTCACGCCCTCCGCCCGCGCAGACTCCTGCCCCCAACGGGTCCAACGCAGCGAGGCCAGACGGCTGTTGCCGTCGCCGCAGGCGAGCACGAAGTCGGCCGGACGCACCCGCGGATGCCAGAGGCAGTCCACGAGCACCGGCGCCGGGACCGTCCGTACGGCCTGCGCGGCGGTGTCCGTCGCCACCCGGGCGGAGGACGGAGGCGCCGCCGCGGCCGCCGTCAGGGACGCGGCGAAACAGAGCGCCACCGCCGAAGTGAGTGCGTATCCGCGCATGTCCGCTCCCCGCCACGAGCCGCCGGCAGTTTCCCCCGCTTCGACGCTACGACCGTCCGGACGGATCCACCACTCGGGCGGAGCAACCCCCGGCATCTTCAGCCCGGGCTGCTCGTCGGCACCCGACCGGGAGCCGCGTCGGCCTGCCGGAGCTCGGCGAGCAGCTCGTTCTGCCCGGCGAGCAGCTCGGTCAGGATGCGGCGGGCCGCGCGCAGCAGTTCGGCCACATCGCCGCCGGCGAGCGCGTAGGTGACGGTGGAACCCTCCCGGATGGACACGACGATCCCCGAGCGGCGCAGCACCGCCAGCTGCTGGGAGAGGCTGGAGGGCTCGATCTCGATGTCGGCGAGCAGCTCCCGCACCGGGACCGGCCCGTGCTGGAGCAGTTCCAGGACCCTGATGCGCACGGGATGCCCCAGCATGCGGAAGAAGTCTGCCTTGGCCTGGTAGAGGGGGACCTGCATGAGCGCTCTCTCCCTGCCGCGTCGGGTGCGGTCGCCTCGGAGCGGCGGCGTCCCGAGGACACCGCCGCGGCTGGCCTTCGTGGTCGAATCCTCGCGGCCCGGGGCCGTGCGCAGGCACGACTTGGGATCATGCTGATGTGGTGACTTGAAGAAGTCTTCACATCGTGGGCGCACGACGCCCGGACCGCGGACCGGCTCAGACCTCGAGTTGCTCCTCGACGCGCTTGAGCTGGTGGCGGGCCATCGCCAGGTTCGAGCGGTCCTTGTCCAGCACCAGATAGAGGAACAGGCCGTTCCCGTTGCGCCCGGCCACCAGCCGGATCAGGTGGTACTGCCTCTCCAGCGTGATCAGGATGTCGTCGATCCTGCTCTTGAGACCGAGCTGCTCCATCGTGCGCATCTTGGCCCGGATCACATCCGTGTTCCCGGCCGCGGCGACGGTCAGATCGAGGTCCTTCCCGCCGCCCAGCGTGCCGAGGGCCATCCCGCTGGTGTAGTCGACGACCGCCGCCCCCAGCGACCCCTCGACCCCGGCCATCATCTCCTTCATCGACACTTCCACATTCGCCATCGCGCCCACCCCTTCATCTCGCTTGTCGGCTGCGGCGGGCCCACGGCTGTCGGCCCGTCCGGTTCTCGGACCGTAGGCGCGGGGGCGGGGCGCGGGACGGAAGTCTTCGGGACTGACGGATGATGCGCGAAGAGCGACCGCCGAAGACCGTTCGGGCACCCGGAACCGGTGTGTCGGAGGGACAAAAACGGGCACGCGGCGGGTGGTGTGCCACCGCCCCGGAGGTGATCGACGATGACCGAGTACGAACGCTCCCGCACCATGCCCGCCCTGCCCGAGCACGTCTACGACCAGGCCGCCAACGTCGGCCAGTTCGACGGCTGGCTCCCGCGGGCACTGCACGTACGGTCCGACGACCCGCCCGCCGTCACCGTCCACGAGGACGGCACCGACCAGGACACCCCCGCGCTGCTGCGCCCGCACCACGACGAACTGCGCCTGGAGTGGGGCACCCGCGGTGAGGGCGGTTACGCCGGCTGGCTCCAGGTCGCGGGCTCCGGAGCGGGCGCGAGCGAGGTCACCGTGCACCTGTCCTTCGTCGACGACGCCCATGACCCGGGCGAGGCGGCGGCGGGCCGGGCCCTCGACGACAGCCTGCGACGGCTGGAGGAGCAGGTCCGCCTGCGCGTCGACAACGCCGCCGGCTGACGGCGCGCCTATGTCCTCGATGCCGCGTGCCTTTCCGGTGCGCGCTCGGTCCGCTCTCCGGTGGGCGCTCAGTCCGCGGGGTTCAGCTCGAACGTCGTGAGCACCGCCGCGTGGTCGGACGGCCAGTCGTTGCCGGCGACGTCCGGCCAGGGGCTCGGGACCCCGGTGACGACGGTGCGCGCGTCGAGGACCCTGAGACCCCGCCCGTTGTGCAGGACGTAGTCGATGCGGTCCTGCGGTTCGGGCAGCGAGGTGTCGTTCTCGTGCCGGACGTGGACCGGTGACCAGGTGTGGCCGGGGTCGGAGACCGGGTCCGGACGCGCCTCGCGGTAGGAGTCACGCAGCCCGGCCTCCTCGGCCGCCTTCGTCACCGGCCAGACCACGTCGGACCGGTCCAGGTGGGAGGGGCAGTTGAAGTCGCCGGTGAGGACGACGGGCCGGGTGGCGCCGGCCGCCTCGCCGATCCACCGCAGCGCCTCCCGCATCTGTGCCAGCCGCACCCCTTCGTGGGCGATCAGCTCGGCGGGCGGGAGCCCGTCGAAGGCCGCCTCGTAGGGCCCGTACGGCGTGTAGTGCAGATGCGCCGTCCAGATGTCCACCTCGTACGAGCCGACACGGACACGGGCGCCGGCCGCGCCGTAGAAGCCGACGTCGGGATCGCCGAGGAGGGCCGTGATCGGGTGGCGGCTGATGATGCCGAGGTTCTCACCGGCCTGGTGGTGGTGCCAGCCCAGCGCGTCGGCGAGTTCCCGGGCGGAGGTGCCGGCCGTCTCCTGGAGTCCGACCACATCGGCCTCGGTGTCCAGGACGACCTTGAGCTGCTTGGCACGGTGGTCGTCGACCTTCGCGCCCCCGTACCAGAGGTTCCAGCTCAGCACGCGCAGCCGGGGCCGGACGAGGTCCCGCAGCCGTTCCGGTGTCACCTCCTCCAGGCTGGCCACGACCGTCCGCCCGGCCGCCGGTTCGATCGGGGCGAGCGACGGCACCGCCAGGACCGCGCACCCGGCGGCCTCCGCGGAGCTGACACCGGTGGGCGTGTCCTCGACCGCGACACAGCGGGCCGGATCGACGCCCAGGGCACGGCAGGCGGCGAGGTAGGGGTCGGGATCGGGCTTGGTGCGGACGGTGTCGTCCGCGGTGACGGAGACCCGGAAACGGTCGGCGCCGAGCACCGCCAGGACACTGTCGGCGACCGAGCGGGGCGAGGCGGTGACCAGGGCGGTCGGCACGCCGTCCCGAGCGAGGGCGTCCAGCAGGGCGAGCGCGCCGGGCCGCGGCACGATGCCCGTGCGGACCCGTTCGGCGAACGCGTCGTGCAGCCGGTCGGCGAGATCCGGCGCCCCGGTGAGCCCGCCCAGCCAGTCGGCGGTGTACTCGACGGGCCGGCCGAGCACCTCCGGCTGGTCGGCCTCGGTCAGCGGTCTGCCGAGGCCGGTGGCGATGTCCTGTACCGCCTCCCACCACAGCCGCTCGGTGTCGACGAGCGTGCCGTCCATGTCGAACAGGACGGCCTGGAGCGGGGGTTGGGTCACGTTCTCTGCCTTCGCGTGTGGGGGGATTTCCGGTGGGGAAAGGGTGGGCGCGGCTCAGGCCGCCCGCTCGGCGACCAGCACCGGCCGCTCGGGCAGCGACACCCGTACGGCCGCCCCGGCGCCCAGCGTCGCGGCCTCGTGGGTGGGCAGGTCGGCCTTGACCTCGGTGCCGTCGGCGAGCCGCACGGTCAGCCGGGTGGAGGCGCCGAGGAACGCCGTGGCGATCACCGTCGCGTCGCCGGTGGTGTCCGCGGCGACCCGCACGGCCTCGGGCCGCACCAGCACGTCGACCTCGGTCGCCGGGGGAAGCGTCCCCTCGACGGGCAGCCGCAGCCCGAGCACCTCCACCGTCTCCCCGGACAGCCGTCCCGGGATCCGGCTCATCGTGCCCACGAACTCGGCGACGAACGCGGTGGCGGGCCGCCCGTACAACTCGGCGGGCTCGGCGCACTGTTCAAGCCGCCCGGCGTGCATCACGGCCACCCGGTCGGCGACCGACAGGGCCTCTTCCTGATCGTGCGTCACGAACAGTGTGGTGATGCCGAGTTCCTGCTGGAGCCGGCGGATCTCCTCGCGCAGGGTGAGCCGCACCTTGGCGTCCAGCGCGGACAGCGGCTCGTCCAGCAGCAGGACCCGCGGCCGCAGCGCGAGCGCGCGGGCGAGCGCGATGCGCTGCTGCTGACCGCCGGAGAGCTGGTGCGGGAACCGCTCGCCCTTGTCGGCGAGCCCCACCAGCTCCAGCAACTCGGCGGCACGCGACCGGCGTTCGGCCGTGCGCACCTTGCGCATCCGCAGCCCGAAGGCGACGTTGTCGAGAGCGTTGAGATGCGGGAAGAGGCTGTACGACTGGAAGACCATCCCGGCGTCCCGGCGGTGCGCCGGCACATCGGTGACGTCCTTGCCGTCGACCAGCACCTCACCGGAGTCGGGGTGTTCGAACCCGGCGAGCATCCGCAGCGCGGTCGTCTTGCCGCACCCGGACGGTCCGAGCAGCGCCAGGAACTCCCCTGGACGGACGGTCAGATCCAGTCCGTCCAGGGCGACCGTCGCCCCGAACTCCCGGCGCAGCCCGCGGAATTCGACGGTGGCGGCCTTGTCGAGCGTGGCCTTCTCAAGCGTGGTGGCGGTCATGGTTCATCCCCGGGACGAAGCGGTACGGGTCCGCCCGCCGACACCGGCGAGCGCGAGGAGCAGGGCCCAGGTCACGAGGAGACTGAGCACGGACACGGCGACGGACAGCTGGGCCTGCGAGCCGCCGACGCTGTAGATCCACACGGCGAAGGGCTGGAAGCCGAGCAGCTGGGCCACGGTGAACTCGCCGAGGACCAGGGCGAGGGTGAGGAACCCGGCGTTCAGCAGTGCTCCGCGCAGGTTGGGCAGCACGGTGCGCACCAGCGCCTGCGGCCAGCTCGCGCCGCAGCTGCGGGCCGCCTCCACCAGCGTCCGTACGTCGATCGCCCGCAGTCCGGCGTCCAGCGACCGGTGCACGAAGGGCAGCGCCATCACGACGTACGCCATGACCAGCACGAACGGGAAGCCGGGGTTCTGGATCGCCACGAACGTCTCGAACAGCGGGGTCCGCGACAGATACTCGGGACCCCATTTCAGGACGGTCGAGATGCCGGCGACGAACGCGATCGGCGGGACGACCAGGGGGAGTTGGCAGATCACCTCGACGACCGGACGCAGCCGGGGCGCGCCGAGCCGCAGCGCGACCATGGCGGGCACCATCAGCAGCAGCACGATCGCGATGGTCGCCAGCGCCAGCTCCAGCGAGAGCAGCAGGCTGGAGACGAAGCCGTCGGTGGAGACGATCTGGGTGTAGGCGTCGAAGGTGACCCCCTGCCCGGGCACGTCCACGGTGAAGACCACGGACGCGGCGAGCGGCACCAGGAAGTACAGCGCGGCGAGGCCGAGGACGACCCACCGCCACGGGTTCAGGCGAGCCATCGCGCACTCCGTCGTTGCAGGGGCAGGTACACGGCCATGACCAGACCGGCGACCAGGACCATGTCGAGGCTGAGGGCGAGGGCCACGTTCTCCTGGCCGACCAGCACGTTGCCGGAGATGGCGTCGGCGATCTGCAGGGTGACCAGGGGCACCGAGCTGCCCACCATGGCCGCGGCGGTGGCGTAGGCGGCGAAGGCGCTGCCGAAGAGCAGGACGAGGCCGCCGAGCAGGGAGGGCAGCAGTACGGGCAGGGCGATGTGGCGCCAGTACTGCACGGATGTGGCCCCGTTGTTCTGCGCGGCCTCGCGCCATTGTGAGCGCAGGCCCTCCAGGGCCGGGGTGATGGTGAGGACCATCAGCGGGATCAGGAAGTACAGATAGACGATGACCAGGCCCCAGAAGCTGTAGAGGTCCCAGCCCGTGTCCTTGAGGCCCAGGTGGATGGTGAGGACACCGGCGTTGCCGAGCGTGGCGACGAAGGCGAAGGCCAGCGGGACACCGCCGAAGTTGGCGAGGACCCCGGACGCGGTGAGCACGGCCTCGCGCAGTGCCCGGAAGCGGGAGGTCACCACGACCTGCGCGAGCGGCAGCCCGAGCAGCGCGCCGAGGCCCGCGGACACGGCCGACAGCTTGACGCTGCCGAGCAGCGCGGTCAGATAGGCGCCGTGCAGCGAGGTCGTCAGGTTCTCGGTGCTGTACGAACTCGCGCCCGTGGCCTGGTTCTTGACGCTGAAGGCGCCGTTCAGCATGGCGAGGGCGGGGACCCCGAAGGCGATCGCGGTGAACACCAGCAGGGGGACGACGGCCAGCCAGCCGGGGACACGGCGCCGCCGCTTCGCCGAAGCGACCGGCGGCGCCACGTCCACGCCCGTGAGGGTGGCCGTCATCCGGAGACGGCCTTCGCCCAGCCCTGCGCGATGACCGTCTTGGCCTTGCTCTGCTGGGCCTCGGTCGGGAAGGACGGCGTGCCGGAGACCTTCGGCAGCTTGGCCGCGGCGGTCGTGTCGAGCGTGCCGGCCTTCTCCATGGAGGTCATCAGCGCCGGACGGGCGTAGCCCTTGAGCCACAGGTTCTGGCCCTCGGCGCTGTAGAGGTACTCCTGCCACAGCCGGGCGGCCGCGGGGTGCGGGGCGTCCTTGTTGATGGCCTGGGAGTAGAACTGCGAGAACTGGCCGTCGGAGGGCACCGAGACCTTCCAGTCGACGCCCTTGGACCTGAACTCGTCGGCGTAGCCGGCGTTCAGGTAGTCCCAGTCGATGCTGATCGGCGTCTCGCCCTTCTCGACGGTCGCCGGGGTCGACTCGACGGGGGTGTAGTTGCCGTTCTTCTTCAGCTTGGCGAAGAAGTCGAGGCCGGGCTGGATGTCGTCGAAGGAACCGCCGCCCGCGAGCGCCGCCGCGTAGACACCGCCGAAGGCCGAACCCGACTTGGTCGGGTTGCCGTTGAGCGCCACCTGCCCCTTGTACTGCGGCTTGAGGAGGTCGGCGAACGTCGTCGGACAGGTCTTGACCCGCTTGGCGTCGCAGCCTATGGAGATGTAGCCGCCGTAGTCGTTGTACCAGCGGGCCTGGGTGTCCTTCTGGCCGCTCGGGATGTCGGCGTAGGAGGCGACCTTGTACGGAGCGAGCAGCCCCTGCTGGGCGGCGCTGAGCGCGAAGGACGAGCCGAGGTCGAGGACGTCGGGCGCGCGGTCCTGGCCCTTGCGGGAGGTCACGGCGTTGATCTCGTCCTGGCTGGAGCCGTCCGGGTTCTCGACCTGGATCTTGATGCCGTACTTCTTGGTGAAGCCGTCGATCAGGGCGCCGTAGTTGGCCCAGTCGCGGGGCAGCGCGATGGCGTGCAGCGTGCCCTCCTTCTTGGCCGCCTTGACCAGCGCGTCCATGCCGCCGAAGTCGGCCGCGGAGGTGGCGGTGGCGGCGTTCTTGCCGTCGGCGGTCGTCGACGCGTTGTCGGGAGCGGCGCCGCAGGCGCTCAGGGCGAGCGCGGCGACGACGGCGAGGGAGCCGGTCAGGACGGCTGTTCTCGACTGGGACACGGGGACTCCAGAAGGGGGGAGCAGGGACGTGCAAGAGGGGAGAACTTGTCTGAACAAGTTGGCCCCAGTAATGCTGCCTGTGGTGACGTGTTCGTAAACAGTGGCGAAATTGTGACCTCCCAATCCCTGCACAGTTCGGGGCGAGCGCGGCCGGTCTCCGGTCTCGATTAGGGTGGTCACGCTGTGCACAGCTGCCGACTCGGAGGGAAACGGTGCCGACGCGACACGAGGAGATCGCCGACGAGCTGCGTCGGGCGATCGACCGCGAGGAGTACGCGGTGGGCGGCAGGCTGCCCTCCGAGACCGAGCTCGCCGCCCGCTTCGACGTCTCGCGCGGCACCGTCCGCCAGGCCGTCGCGGCCCTGACCGCGGAGGGCCTGATCGGCTCCCGCCAGGGCGCCCGCCGGGTCGTCCTCGCCAGCCGCCGCAGCCAGAGCTTCGCCGAACTGCGCAGCTTCGCCCAGTGGGCCCGCGCGATGGGCCGGGAGGCGACGGGGCGGGTCGTGTCCCAGGAGTACCTGCCCGCCACCGCGACCGACGCCGCCCGTCTCCAACTCCGCGAGGGCACCAGGGTGTTGCACGTCCTGCGGGTGCGCGGTCTGGACGGCGAGCCGGTGCTGGTGGAGCGCACCGTGTACGCCGACTGGATCTCCCCGGCCGTCGAGGTCATCGCCCCCGACGCCGCCTCGGTCACCCAGCTGCTCTACGACAGCACGGGCCTGGTCTTCGCCTACGGCGAGCATGTCATCGACGCCGTCGCGGCGAGCGCCCAGGACGCCGAACTCCTCGGCATCCGCCGCACCAGCCCCCTGCTGCGGGTGCGCCGCGTGACCACGACCCGCGAGGGACGCCCGGTGGAGTGGTCCGACGACCGCTACCGCTCGGACGCGGTGAGCTTCAGCGTCCACAACTCGATAGACAACAACGCGCTGGCCCGCAAGGCGGCCGACTGACGCCGGTCACCCCGGAGTCGGCCGCACCCCCGCCGGCAGCTTTCCGCCGTGCCCGCGCCGTCCCCATCGCGCCCGCACCGCCGGGGTGACCCGCTCCCGCGCGTACCCGGTGTGCGCGACGAACGCCTCGATCACGTCCGCCGCGGGCCGATGCGGTGCCACCGCCATCAGCACCGCGTCGCCCTCGCCCGACAACGGCGGTGCCACCAGGGCGACTTCGTCCCCGGAGCGCAGACGCAGCACCGCCGCCCGCGGCGCGTGCTCGTCCCCGGGGACGCTTCGCAGCCGGGAGAACAGGGGGTCCTGAGGAGGCGCGTACAGCCGTACACGAGCCAGCAGCACCCCGCGCCGGTACTCCTCCCACCGGTCCAACCCGAGGCTCCGGTACGGCGGTTGCGGCCACGGCCGCAGCGCGTCCAGCCGCTCCAGCAGCCGGCGCAGGAAGTCCCGTACCGCCGTTTCCTCGTGCGGCTGCCAGGACAGGTCCTCGTCCCAGGCCGGCGCGGTGAGGGCGGCCTCGATCCCCGCGACCTGCTCCTCGGCGGTGAGGTCGTAGAAGGGCCGCTCCAGCACCATGCCCGCGATGCGTTCGACCTCCCCGTCGTTCAACTCCCGGCTGAACTGGAGGCAGTAGAGGATTCCGGTGACCACCCCAAGACGCATGCGCACAGTATGACGGGCCCTGCCGACGCGCCCGGGCGGTTCAGCCGCCGACAGGGCGCGCCAGCAGATCGGCGACATGGTGTCGTACGACCGCCCAGGCCGGGTCGTGCAGCGAGCCGACCGGCGTTTCCCGCAGGGTGTCGATCGCCTCCTCGTCCGCGGGGACATGGCCTGCGAGCACGTCATAGCCGTCGCGCACGGCGACGTGCAGGCGGCCTGGCCCGTCGTCCTCGGCGTGACGGGCCGCCGCGACGACGAACGGTGGCGGTCCGCCCGCCTCCTGCGGGAACTTGCGGTAGCTGCTGGCGACCGGGTCATGCCAGCGCAGGTCGAGCAACAGGTGCTGTTTGGCGAGGAGTTCGGCGAGGTCCGTCTCGAAGACCCGGTCCGGGGCCAGGACCGTGGCCCGCGCGTCCAGCACCAGCGCGGCGGGCAGCAGACAGCGCAGCGCGCTGCCGACGATGTTGCCCCCGACGGTGGCCGTCCGGCGCACGGCTCCGGTGCCGATCCCGGCGGCCGCCCGCCGCAGCACCTCCGGTACCCGCTCGTCGATCCGGTGGAGGACCACGGCGGAGCCCAGCGCGCCGCCCCCGATCACGTTGGCCTGCGGCAGGTTGCGCAGCGACATCGCCCGCTCGGGAAACCCGTCCCGCTGCCAGCCCGCCCACACCAGCGTGGCCCCGCCGACAGGCACCGCTCCCTCCGCCAGGCACTCCTGCGCTCGGGACACCGATTCGGGCAGACGCAACAGCACGGGAGCCGACCTGCTTTCTCGGCCCGTCCGAGTTCTCGGCCGGTCTGCAGCTGTCGACCGGTCGGAGCTGAGGTGCGCGACGTCCCGGGCCGCGGACCGCCGACACGGCGCATTCTCCGCACCGGCGTGCGGGCGCACACAGGGCTCATCGCGTCATGCGTGCGCCCCCGCCCGGCGCGCGGAACGCGACTGTGCCCGGTGCGCACGGGCGGCCCCGGGCGCGAGCCGCCAGGGCGATGAGGCAAGGTGGGTACGTGCAACGCAAGGAGTCCGCGCTGATCGTGCGGCACGCCCCCGAGCAGCCGGTGTCCGCCGCGATCGTCACGCTGCACGGCGGCCAGGAGGTGAGCCGTCGCTCGGTGCGCCCCTGGCAGCCGGCCGCGCTCCGTATGCACCCGGTGCTGCGGGCCGCCGCGGCGGCGGCGCCCGCGGACGTCCTGCTGGGGCAGGTCCACTACCGCTACCGGGGCTGGAACACGGGCGACCCGGCCGACGACGCCCTGCGGGCACTGGACGAACTCGCGGAGCTGGCCGAGGCCCCGGTCGTCCTGGTCGGGCACTCGATGGGTGCCCGGGCGGCCTTGCGGGCCGCCTCCCACCCCATGGTGCGGGGTGTGCTGGCGCTCGCCCCGTGGTGCCCGCCCGAGGACTCCGTCGCTCATCTCGGAGAGGTGCCGGTCGTGCTGCTGCACGGCGATCGCGACCGTGTCACCGCCCCCGCCGAGTCCGTCGACTACGTGCGCAGGGCCCGGGCGGCCGGGACCCCGGCGGGCCTGGTGATGCTGCGCGGCGGGGACCATGCGATGCTGCGCCGCAGCGGCGACTGGCACCGGGCCACGGCCGAGGTCGTGGCCCAGTTGCTCGGCCCGGACCGCGGCCCCGAGGGACTGGCGACCAGGGCCTGCTCGGCGGACGGCGCGATCCAGCTGTAGCCGGTCAGGAGAGTCCCGGCAGCTCCGCGCAGTCGGAGCGGGCGGGCTTGGCGTCGAGCCGGTCGGTCAGCCACGAGATCGCGGCGCCCTGGTCGGTGAGCAGGGGCGTGAAGTGGTTGATCAGCGCACTGCCCAGATCGGGCAGCGGGACCGGCTTGTACGTGACGTCCGCGCCCTTGGCGCACCAGTCCACGGCGAGCCGGCGCGCCTGGGCGTGCGGTACGAGGTCGTCGCTGGTCCCCGTGGCCACCCGCACCGGTGAGGCGGGCTCCCGAGTGCCGATGCGCTGGTCGGCCAGGAAGGCGGTGAGCGCGGGCTCGGACTGGATGATGTCGCTCAGGGAGCGGCCGTCCGTGGTCCAACCGGTGCTGTGCGCACCGCCGTAGGCGAAGAGCGCGTCGCCCACGCACATGGTCGACAGGTCCTTCAGCGCCGCCCGGCCCGCCGAGTTGAGATGGGCGTCGGCGATCGGCTTCAGGGCGGGGTCGGACTCCAGGAAGCCGTTGACCGACCAGCCGAGCGCGCCCGCGAGTTCGCTGCCGTCGATGGCCTTGGTGACCTCGGTGAGATCGGCCGGCGGCGCGCCCGCGTAGGTTCCGGCGAGGGGGACGTCGGGTGCGTAGGAGGGCTGCAGTTCGGCGGCGGACGCGGTCGCCCCGCCGCCCTGGCTGTATCCGAACAGGCCGACCCGGGACGCGGGGGTGAGCGAGGTCCCGGGCAGGGAGCGGGCGGCGCGGACGGCGTCGAGCACGGCGTGGCCCTCGTCGACCCGGTTGACGTAGGTGTGCAGCCGGTCCGTGGTGCCCAGCCCGGCGTAGTCGGTGACGACGACGGCGATGCCCTTGGCGAGGAGGCGGTGGATCGCCAGGTCCTCGTATCCGATGGACACCGTCTGCCCGTTGAGGACCAGCGGGTTCTGCAGGCCGAGGGAGGCGGCGCACTGGTCGCCCTGGCCCATCGTGCCGGGCGCCACGGCGACCAGGGGCCGGGCACCCGTGCCCTGCCAGGCGGCGGTCGGCTCGATGTAGGCGCCGGTGACCGCCATCGCACGGCCGTTGGAATCGGTCGACCGGTACATCAGCCGGGTGGCCTTGCCCGGCAGCGGCCCGTCGACGCCCGGCAGGCTCAGCGCGAGGGGGAGCGGTTCGCTGCGTACCAGGGCGCCGTCGGCGGACGGCAGGGAGACGGGCGGGTTGTAGAACTCCGGGATGGTGACACCGCGCGAGACCACTGCGTCCGACGGGGAGACGGCGGTGGCGGTGGCGGGGAGCGCGGTGGCGCCGACGCAGGCGGCGGTGGTGACAGCTACGGCGAGCAGACGTGCGGAAACGGGCATGACGGACCTCCGGTGGTGGGGGGAGGCCGAGCCTCGGCCTTCGGCTCGGGCGGCTGACGGCGCGGGGAAGCGGTCGTCCCACCGCGCCCCGCTCCGTTCTTAGACGAAGTGTCAGGACGGTACCGAGGCGGTTGTTACCGGCGGTAGCCCCGTGAAGGTTACGTTTCAGTAATATGGCGTCCCGTGCACGGGGACGGGAACCCTCTTGATGTCCGGTCCCCGATCACGCGAGGAGCGCACCGTGCCGACGCAGGCGGACGGCGGAACCGACCCCAGGCGCTGGAAGGCCCTGTGGGTCACCCTGGTCGCGGGGTTCATGAGCCTGCTCGACGTGACGATCGTCGCCGTCGCGCTCCCGTCCATGCAGCGCGACCTGCACGCCAGCGCACCCGCCATCCAATGGGTGGTCTCCGGGTACGCGCTGGCCTTCGCCCTGGTCCTGGTGACCGCCGGACGTGTCGGCGACGCGATCGGCCGCCACCGCGTCTTCCTGCTGGCGCTGACCGCGTTCGTCCTGTGCAGTGCCGCGGCGGGCGCCGCCCCCAACATCACCTTCCTGGTCGTCGCCCGCCTCGCCCAGGGCGTCGCCGCCGGCTGTCTCGCCCCACAGAACTCCGCGCTGATCCAGCAACTCTTCCGTGGCGCCGAACGCGGGCGCGCGTTCGGCCTGTTCGGCGCCACCGTCGGCATCTCCAGCGCTGTGGGCCCCGTCGTCGGCGGCCTCGTCCTCGCCCTGGCCGACGGCCCCCAGGGCTGGCGCTGGATCTTCTACGTCAACGTCCCGATCGGCGCGATCGCCCTGCTGCTCGGCATCCGTCTGCTGCCCAGGGCGGCCCCCGGCCGCCGCGAACGCCTCGACCTCGGCGGTGTCGTCCTCCTGGGCTGCGGAGTCCTGGCGCTGATGCTCCCCCTGGTGCTGGCCGAGTCCGGCGGCGTACGGCACCTGTGGTGGCTGTTCGCCGTGGGAGCGGCCTTCCTGGTGGCGTTCGCCCGCTGGGAGCGCCGGATCGCCGCCCGCGAGGGCCGGCCGCTCCTGGACCCCCGGCTGGTGACCGACGCCCGCGGCTATGCGATCGGCGCGGCCATCGCCACCCTCTACTTCGTCGGCTTCAGCGGAGTGTGGCTGGTGTTCGCCCTCTACTTCCAGAACGGTCTCGGCTACTCGCCCCTGCGCTCGGGCCTCGCGGTGACACCGTTCGCGCTCGGCTCGGCCTGCGCGGCGGCGATCGCGGGCCGGCTGGTGGACCGGCTGGGCAGGCTGCTCACGGTCTGCGGACTCGCCGGGGTCGTCCTCGGCCTGGGCGGCACCGCCCTGATCCTGCGACTGGCCCCCGCAGGCACCGCCGTATGGCTCGCCCTGCCCGCCCTGTTGGCCGGCGGTCTGGGCAGCGGCTGTGTCATCTCGCCCAATGTCACCATGACCCTGCGGGAGGTGCCGGTGCGGATGGCGGGGGCGGCGGGCGGCGCCCTGCAGACCGGACAGCGGCTGGGCGGAGCGATCGGTACGGCCGCGCTGCCCGGCCTGTTCTACGTGGTGCTCGGCGCCCACCCCCACGACTACCGGGCAGCGGTGGCCACGGCGGTCGGCCTCGGCATCCTTCCCGTCCTGTGCGCCCTCGCCCTAGCGGTCCACGACTGGCGCCGCCACCGCAGGACCCGGCGCGCACCGTGCCCGCCCGAGGTGTCGCACGGTCATCTGCACGCGGGCCAGGGCTGAGGTCCCGCGGTCAGGGGACGGCGGGCCCGGTGAGGTAGGTGCCGTTCTCGTCGTACGGCCACACATTGGGGACGCACCCGTGCATGCCCTTGATCTGCTGCATCATCGCGGGAGCAGGTTTTCCCGGCCCCGGGCAGTCCACGTGCCCGTGCTGGAGGAAGTGCCCGACCTCATGGTTGATGATCAGGGCGCGATAGGTGCCGACCGTCTTGGCGTAGACGGGTGTGGCCAGCAGCCAGCGCCGGAGGTTGACCATCACGTTCCCGTCGACGCTGCAGTTGTACTGGCCCCCGGTGTCCAGGCCCTTGGTCGCGCACATCCTGTCCACGGTCCCGGGCGTCGCCAGGCGTACGACGAAGTCGCTCGCCCCGCCGGACACACGCCGGAACGCGGAGTGCCCGTCGGCGGTCCAGCCGCGCGGGTCGGCGAGGATGCGGTCCACCTGCCGCGCGACGTCCGCGGCGGACAGGTCGATGCCCTTCTCCACCTCGACCCGGTAGCGCAGCACCTTTCCCTTCCCGACCGCGGCACTGCCGCCGGACGCGGTGATGTACGTGCCCGGTCCCGAGGCCGGGATGTCCGGCTTCGGGGGAGTGGGCGAGGCGGTGGCCGTCCGGCTGGGCGACGGTTTCGGTGTCGTGCCGGGCGCCGGTGTGGAGCCGTGCGTCGGCCGGGCGGTCGCGTCCCCGATGTCGGCACGGCCGCCGGCCCCGCCGAGGGAGGTCCACCCCGTGGCCGCCAGCCCCGTCACGCCGAGCACGGTCAGCGCCACCAGTCCGCCCCACAGGGACCTTCTGCGCCCTCGGGCGGCGGCGTGTCCGGAGCCCTTCCGGCGGCGACGGTCACGAGAGGGAGTTGCTTTGTGCGCGGTCATGGTCGTTCAGGTTGTGACCGGAATGTGATCGGATCTGGCCTGGATGGTAACGAAAAGATAACGGCAGGGGTGGCGTGAATGAATATGATCATCCGGTAACAGCACCCCGAACAGCCGCACGGCGTACGGATACTGTGCCCATGCCACGCGTACTGCTGATCGAAGACGACCCCGCCGTCCGGGACGGCGTCGCCCTCGCCCTGCGCCGCCAGGACCACGAGGTCGCCGCCGCCGAGACGGGGGAGGAGGGGCTCGAGCGGCTCAGGTCCTTCCGGCCGGACGTCGTGGTGCTGGACCTGATGCTGCCCGGTATGCCCGGCCTCGACGTGTGCCGCGGGATGCGCGCCCTCGACCAGACCCTGCCGATCATCATGGCCACCGCCCGGGGCGACGACGAGGACATCGTCGTCGGCCTCGAGGCGGGAGCCGACGACTACGTCGTCAAGCCCGTGCAGGCCCGAGTGCTGGACGCCCGGATCCGGGCCGTCCTGCGCCGGGCGGCCGCCGGAGGCGCCGAAGCCGGCATACCCAAGATCGAGACCTACGGCGATCTGGCCGTCGACCGCGCCGGGTTCGCCGTCAGCCTGCGCGGCGTCCCCGTCCCGCTCGCCCCCTCCGAGATGCGCCTCCTGCTGACCCTGTCCGCCTCGCCCGGGCAGGTGTTCAGCCGGCAGCAACTCCTGGAGGCGGTCTGGGAACACAGCTACCACGGCGACTCACGCCTGGTGGACGCCTGCGTCAAACGGCTGCGCGCCAAGATGGGTGATTCCGGGCACATCCAGACCGTCCGCGGTTTCGGCTACCGGTTCGCCGCCCGGTGACGGCGCACACCCGGCGCCGGTTCGCGCTCCGCACTCCTCAACTGCGAGGCCTGCGCATGCGCCTGGTCGTGGCGTTCGCCCTCG
Organism: Streptomyces sp. NPDC005648; assembly: GCF_040605395.1. Lineage (NCBI taxonomy): Bacteria > Bacillati > Actinomycetota > Actinomycetes > Kitasatosporales > Streptomycetaceae > Streptomyces > Streptomyces sp. NPDC005648. Next base: position 28,335 of record NZ_JBEXCS010000041.1, read on the forward strand.
TGGCCGCCCTCACCGCCATGACCACCGGCGCCCTGACCTTCCGCGAGGCGCGCATCGGCGTGCTCCAGCAGAGCCAGGACGCGGTGATCACCATGCTGCGCGGACAGGCGAACCGGCTGGCCCCCGAGCTGACCGTGCCGCCCAGCGAAGCCGAACTGAGCCGGTTCGCCACCGACATGGCCGCCGCCGAACCGTCCGGCACCTGGCGCGTCCTCGTCGCCTACGGCGGCCTGCGCGCGACCTCGGTCCCCGGGGACCGCTTCGAGGAGCTCACGCCCGACCTCGACGCGGCCGTCGACTCCAGCCGGGCCACCGTCTTCCAGCGGGTGCGCAACGGCGGCCGCACCGCGCTCGTCGTCGGTATGTCGGTCACCTTCGCCGACCAGGGCGGGACCCCCTCCGGCGTGCAGGTCTTCCTGACCGTGTCCCAGGCCACCGAACAGGCCTACGTCGACGCCCTGGTGACCGCCGTCGAGCGAGGCACCGTCCCCGCCCTCGCCCTGGCCGTCCTGCTCGCGCTGCTCGCCGCGCGCGGGGTACTGCGCCCGGTGCGGGCCCTGCGCAGCGCCACCCGCAGCATCGCCGAGGGGCGTCTGGAGACCCGGCTCGCGGTCAACGGCTCCGACGAACTCGCCGATCTCTCCCACACGTTCAACGAGACCGCCGCCGCCCTGGAGCAGTCGGTGGCCGAACTGCGCGGCATGGAGGCCAGGGCCCGGCGTTTCGCCGCCGACGTCTCCCACGAACTGCGCACCCCGCTGGCCGCCATGTCCGCGGTCACCGACGTACTCGACGAGGACGCCGCGCGTCTCGACCCGGACACCGCGACCGCCGTCCGGCTGATCAGCCAGGAGACCGTGAAGCTGGCCCGCCTGGTGGACGACCTGATGGAGATCTCCCGCTTCGACGCGGGCGCCGCCGTGCTGCACCTCGACGAGATCGACCTCGCCGAGTCACTGCGCCGCACCCTGGCCGCCCGCGCCTGGACCGACCTGGTGGTCGCCCACCTGCCACCGCCCGACATACTGCGCGGCCGCGTCGACCCGCGCCGCCTAGACGTGGTCGTCGCCAACCTGGTCGGCAACGCCCTGCGGCACGGCGCCCGCCCGGTCCATCTGCGCCTCACCGGGGGCGGGACCCCGGACACCGGACGGCTGGCCGTCATCGAAGTCCTGGACAGCGGACCCGGCATCCCCGACCACGTACTGCCCCATGTCTTCGAGCGCTTCTACAAGTCGGACGACGCCCGCACCCGCACCGAGGGCAGCGGCCTGGGCCTCGCCATCACCGCCGAGAACGTCCGGGTGCACGGCGGCACCGTCCGCGCCGCGAACCGGCCGGAGGGGGGCGCCGTGTTCACCGTGGAACTCCCCTTGCGCACCGACGAGTCGGCGGACGGCGGCGGCTCCGGCGACGGCGCGCCCTACGACGGCACCCGGGGCTCCGTTCCGGGGAAGGAGCGCCGCCCATGAGAGCCGTACGCCGATCCGCGCTGCTGCTTCTCGCGGCGCTGTCCGGGCTCACCTCCTGCGGCATCCCCACGACCGGTGTCGTGCAGGCGGGCGTGCCCGCGAGCGGGGTGGCGCCGACGGTCCGGGTCTACTTCGTGGCCGACGGCGGGCTGTTCCCGGTGCGCCGTCGGATCACCTCGGTGGTCGGCGTCGAGGCCGCCGTGGAGCTGCTGCTCCAGGGCCCGACCCTGCCGGAACGGTTCAAGGGCATCACGACCCGGCTGCCGCAGCCGGCGGCCGTCGCGCCCGCGGACGGCACCCCGGCGCCGGGCGGCCCGTCGGAGCTGATGGAGGTGACCGCGCACCGAAGCGGCGTGACCATCGAGCTGTCCGCGCTCGTGGGCCGCCCCGACCGCCTCGGAGCCGCCCAGATCATCTGCACGGCACTCGACGCCCAACGCATCACCGACCCCGGCACCGAGCCGCTCCCGGTGACCGTCACGGGCCCGGACCACCGACGCGTCGAGGGGACCGGGAAGGAGTGCGGCGTCGGCTAGCCGGAGAGCGCCAGAACCGCCCGCACCCGCTTACCGCCCCCGGTGAGCGCGGTGACGTCGAGATGCTCCGCCAGGCAGCGCACCATGGCCAGGCCGCGCCCGCTCTCGCCGTCGGCGGTGAACGGCCGGACCCGCGCCGGCAGCGGACTGGAGTCGTACACCTCGACCGTCACCCGGTCCTCGGAGACCTGGAGTCGCAACCGGCAGGCGCTACGGGCATGTTGGGTGGCGTTGGCGACCAGCTCGGACACCACGAGCTTCACGTCGTCGACCCGCTCCTCCGCCACTCCCGTCGCCCGGGGACGGGAACGGGCGAGGAATCTCGAGGTGAGTCCCCGCGCCCGGCCCGCCGAAGCGGCCTCCTCGGGCAGCACGAACTCCACACGTACCGAACGCCGATGGGTACGCCCCTGCGTACGCATCGTGGATCACATCCCCTCCTGGGACACCCGGTTTCCTCGCGGCCTGTCCGCCCACCGGGGCCGCGGCAGGTTGCCCGCGGCCGGCCCTGTCCCGTCGTGATGCCCGGCTCCGAAGATCGCCAACCCCCGTACGCCAATGTCCGCGCCACTGAGCGGAGTTGGAGCCAGGGAGAGCCACGGCCCCTGTCTCTCAGATCGCCGCCCGGATGATCCCCACGGTGCGCGCCAGATGCGGTTCGGAGCGGTCGGCGCGATGGGCGACGGCCAGCTCCACGCGTGCGTCCGTCCCGGCCAGCGGCAGGTAGACGACACCGTCGAGCGCGAGCGCGGTCACCGGCTCCGGCACGACCGCGAGGCCCAGGCCGCCGGCCACCAGGGTGACCAGCGTCGAGGTCTCGCCGACCTCGTGACGGATGCGCGGCTCCACGCCCGCGTCCCGCAGAAGGCCCAGGACGACGTCGTACATCACGGACCGCCGGTCGGCGGAGTGCACGATCAGGTCCGCACCGGCGAGGTCGGCGACCCGGAGCCGCTTCCGGCGCGCGAGGGAATGCTCGGCCGGTACGGCGACGACGAGTCGGTCCCGGCGCAGGGTGTGCACGGCGAGGGAGAGATCGGCCGCGACGGGGCGCAGCAGTGCCACGTCGATCGCGCCGGTGCGCAGTGCCTCGACCTGGTCGGGCGCCAGCATCTCGCCCCGGAAGGAGAAGTCGACGCCGGGAAGCTCCTCCGTCAGCCGGCGCGAGAGCGCGGGCAGCAGGCTGTACGTCGCCGAGCCCACGCAGCCGATCGCGAGATGGCCCACCGAGCCGGCGGCGACCCGCCGTGCGAGGTGGGCGGCCTCCTCGACATCGGCCAGGACGGCCCGCGCCCGCTCCAGATAGACCCGGCCGGCCTCGGTGAGGTCGACCCGGCGTGTGGTGCGGTGCAGCAGCTCCACCCCGAGCTCGGTCTCCAGCTGGCGGATCTGCTGGGACAGCGGCGGCTGCGCCATGTGGAGCCGCTCGGCGGCGCGTCCGAAGTGGCGCTCCTCGGCCACCGCCACGAAGTACCGGAGGTGGCGCAGATCCATATGTCACCCATATCAATTGGCGCGAATATGCGTACTTCAGAATATCGTGAACCGCGACTAACGTCGTCGGCATGAGCGCTTTCATCTACGCCGCGACCCGGACACCGTTCGGCCGCTTCAACGGCGCGCTGGCCGGGGTGCGTCCCGACGACCTCGCCGCCGCCGCGATCACCTCGACGCTCGCCACGGTGCCGCACCTCGACGCCGCCGCGATCGGCGACGTCGTGTGGGGCAACGCCAACGGCGCAGGCGAGGAGAACCGCAACGTCGGCCGCATGGCCGCGCTGCTCGCCGGCCTCCCGGTGAGCGTGCCCGGCACCACGGTCAACCGGCTGTGCGGCTCCAGCCTGGACGCGGCGATGACGGCGAGCCGGACCATCGAGTCCGGCGACGCCGAGGTGGTGCTGACCGGGGGAGTGGAGTCGATGACGCGGGCGCCGTGGGTCCTGCCCAAGCCGGCGAAGGGGTTCCCGGCCGGCGATGTCACCGCGGTCTCCACCACGCTCGGCTGGCGGCTGGTCAATTCGAGGATGCCGAAGGAGTGGACGGTCAGCCTCGGCGAGTCCAACGAGCAGCTCCGGGAACGCTTCGGGATCTCCCGCGAGCGCCAGGACGAGTTCGCCGCCCGATCCCACCAACTCGCCCACGCCGCCTGGGAGTCGGGCTTCTACGACGATCTGGTGGTACCGGTCGACGGCGTGGACCTGGCCCGCGACGAGGGCATCCGCCCCGGATCGACACCGGAGGTGCTGGCCGGGCTCAAGCCGGTCTTCCGCACCCCGGAGCAGGGCGGCACGATCACCGCGGGCAACGCCAGCCCGCTCAACGACGGCGCCTCCGCGGTGCTGCTGGGCAGCGAGAAGGCCGCGTCCGTGATCGGGACCGACCCCCTCGCCCGTATCGCCGGCCGCGGTGTGATGGCGCTGGAGCCGCAGGCCTTCGGCTACGCCCCGGTCGAGGCCGCGGGCCGTGCGCTGGCCCGGGCCGGGATCGGCTGGGACCAGGTGGGCGCGGTCGAGCTCAACGAGGCCTTCGCCGTGCAGTCCCTCGCCTGCGTCGACGCGTGGAAGATCGACCCGGCGATCGTCAACCAGAAGGGCGGCGCCATCGCCATCGGCCACCCGCTGGGCGCCTCGGGCGGCCGCATCCTGGCCACGCTGGCCAAGGTGCTGCGCGAGACGCGGCAGCGCTACGGCGTCGCCGCGATCTGCATCGGGGTCGGCCAGGGCCTGGCCGTCGTACTGGAGAACTGCGCCGCCGCGGAGGTGGCACGGTGAGCCGCGCGCAGATCGTGGAGAGTGCCGACGCGGCGGTCGCCGGGATCGAGGACGGCTCCACCGTCCTGGTCGGCGGGTTCGGCCTGGCCGGAATGCCGTTCGACCTGATCGACGCGCTCATCCGGCAGGGCGCCAAGGACCTCACCATCGTGTCCAACAACGCGGGGAACGGCGACGTCGGACTGGCCGCGCTGCTCGCCGCGGGCCGGGTGCGCAAGGTGCTGTGCTCCTTCCCGCGCCAGGCCGACTCCTGGGTCTTCGACGACCTCTACCGCGCGGGGAAGATCGAACTCGAGGTCGTGCCCCAGGGCAACCTCGCCGAGCGGATGCGCGCGGCCGGCGCCGGCATCGGCGCCTTCTACAGCCCGACCGCGGTCGGCACACCGCTGGCGGAGGGCAAGGAGGAGCGGGAGATCGACGGCCGCAAGTACCTGCTCGAATACCCGATCAAGGGCGACTACGCCCTCATCGGCGCGCATGTCGCAGACACGCTGGGCAACCTCGTCTACCGCAAGACCGCCCGCAACTTCGGACCGGTCATGGCCACGGCCGCGACGACGACCATCGTCCAGGTCGACCAGGTCGTCGAGGCCGGGAAGCTCGACCCCGAGGCCGTCGTCACGCCGTCCATCTACGTCGACCGGATCGTCCAGGTGGCGGCCCGCCACTACACCGTGCAGGGGGCACGATGACCACCACGCCCACCGATCGTCGTCTGTCCATGGACGAGCTGGCCGCGGTCGTCGCCCGCGACATCCCGGCCGGTTCCTTCGTCAACCTCGGCATCGGACAGCCCACCAAGATCGCCGACCATCTGCCGGACGGCTCCGGTGTGGTGCTGCACACCGAGAACGGCATGCTCAACATGGGCCCGAAGGCCGAGGGCGACGCGGTCGACCCCGACCTGACCAACGCCGGCAAGGTCCCGGTGACCGAGCTGCCGGGCGCGGCGTACTTCCACCACGCGGACTCCTTCGCGATGATGCGCGGCGGCCACCTCGACGTCTGTGTCCTGGGCGCCTACCAGGTCGCCTTCGACGGCGACCTCGCCAACTGGCACACCGGCAGGCCCGACGACATCCCCGCCGTCGGCGGCGCCATGGACCTGGCCATCGGCGCCAAGGACGTCTACGTGATGATGACCCTCTTCACCCGCTCCGGTGAGCCCAAGCTCGTCCCGCGGTGCACCTACCCGCTCACCGGCGTCGGCTGCGTCAGTCGCGTCTACACCGACCACGGTGTCTTCGACGTCGGAGCCGAGGGAGTACGGATCCGGGAGACGTACGGCATCGGCGCGGACGAACTCGCGGAGCGGCTCGGGATCACCCTGCCGTAGGGCGTCTCATGCCCGGATGTTGCCTGGCGGTTTCCGCCGCATCCATCCGAGGACACGTTGGTCAAGAGTTGTACAGGAACGCTTGTGCGGTTGTGCGGAGGCGCCGATCATTGGCCAAATCTCTCCTACAGCACGGACACACAGGAGCACCCGGTGACCGCTGGCCCCGTAGCACCCGAGTCGGCCGGACTGCCGGCAGCCGCACAGGCGGAGCGGCAGAAGCTGCGCAAGCACTTCGGCCGCTTCGACATCCTTTTCTTCCTGCTGTGCACCATCGTCGGCGTCGACACCATCGGCACCGTGGCCTCGTCCGGCGCCGAGGCCTTCACCTGGCTGATCGTGCTGGCCGTCGTGTTCTTCGTGCCCTCCGCACTGCTGACCGCCGAACTCGGCGCCGCGTTCCCCGAGGAGGGCGGCCCCTACATCTGGACAAGCCGCGCCTTCGGCCGCCTGGCCGGCGCCGTCAACAACTTCCTGTACTGGATCACCAACCCGGTCTGGCTGGGCGGCACCCTCGCCGTCGCCGCGGCCACCGCCTTCACGACCTTCTTCAACGACGGCAAGGACCTGGGCACCCCCGCCTTCTACGTCTTCACCCTCGTCTTCATCTGGGTCGGCGTGCTCGCCGCGATCCTCTCCTTCGACGTCGGCAAGTGGATCCCGACCATCGGAGCCTGGAGCCGCATCGTCCTTCTGGGCCTGTTCACTGTCACCGTCGTGATCTACGGCATCAAGCACGGCCTGCACGGCTTCGGCCTCGGTGACTTCTCCCCGACGTACGCCGGCTTCGTCGGCCTGGTGCCCGTCCTGATGTTCAACTACGTCGGCTTCGAGCTCCCCAACACCGCCGGCGACGAGATGACCGACGCCCGCAAGGACGTGCCGTACGCCATCTTCCGCAGCGCCTTCCTCGCCGTCCTGCTGTACGGACTGCCGATCCTCGGCATCCTGCTCGTCCTGCCCGTCAAGGCGATCAGCGGCCTCGGCGGCTTCCTCGACGCGATGCGCGAGGTCTTCACGGTCTACGGCGGCCATGTCGCCGCCGACGGCACGGCCACCCTCAGCGGAAGCGGCACCGTCCTCGGCGACTTCGCGGCCATCGTCTTCATCCTCACGCTGCTGTCCTCCGGCGTCACCTGGGTCATGGGCTCCGACCGCGCCCTCGCCGTCTCCGGCTACGACGGCGCCGCGCCGCGCTTCCTCGGCGTCATCTCCAGCCGCTTCGGCACGCCGGTGCGGGTCAACATCCTCAGCGGCCTGGTCTCCACCGTGGTCCTGGTGCTGGCCCACGAACTCACCCACGGCAGCGCGGCCAAGCTCTTCGGCGCGGTCCTCGGTCTCGCCGTCTCCACCACCCTGGTCAGCTATCTGGGCATCTTCCCGGCCCTCGCGGTACTGCGCCACAAGGCACCGGACGTCCCGCGCCCCTACAAGGCGCCCGCACCCCTGGCGATCAGCATCGTGCTCACCGTGCTCATCCTGTTCGCCACCCTGCAATTGGTGGCCCCGGGCGCGGGCGACCACTGGTTCAGCAAGGACTACACCCCGGACGGCTGGCTCCCTCACGAGCGTGTGCAGTACCTGCTGACGGAGGCGGTCCCCCTCGTCGCCTTCATGCTCCTAGGCGTCGTCTTCTGGGCCCTGGGCAGCCCCACCCGCAAGGCGGCCGCCAAGCAGTAGCGGACACGGCGTCAGAGGAGGCGGATCCGGCCACGACGGTTGCCGGATCCGCCTCTTTCGCGCCCCGCGATCCTCCGTGATCCGCCGCTGGACGAATTGGTTGATGTACACCCCTGGCCGTTCTGCGCTACTCGCCGGTATACAAGCTCAGTTGAACGGGCGACGACCGCACGGGGGCCGTGCCCTGCCGTGAGGCTCGGACAAGGAGGCTCTACATGGAACGTGACACGCATCCGGCCGGCGTTGCGCGAAGACGCCGACGGGCAAGGGCGGGCGCGGCGGCGGTGAGCGGCTGCGCGCTGGTCCTGGCCGCCGGGACACCGGCCGTCGCCCACGGCTCACCCGGCGGGCACCAGGACCGGCAGTACGTGGCCCTCGGGGACTCCTACACCTCGGGCCCGGTCATACCGCGCCAGGTCGACGCGAACTGCGCCCGGTCCGACCACAACTACCCCTCGCTGGTGGCGGCTTCGGGCGAGGGGACCGTGCTCACGGACGTGAGCTGCGCCGGGGCGACGACCGAGCAGATGTGGAAACCCCAGGGCACCAACGGCCCCCAACTCGACGCGCTGAACCGGAACACGGACCTCGTCACGGTCCAGATCGGCGGCAACGACGTCGGGTTCGGCTCCATCATCGCGACCTGCGCCCAACTGGCCGCGACGGACCTCACGGGCAACCCCTGCCAGACCCACTACAACGCCTCCGGCTACGACGAGTTGGCGCTCGCCGTCCTGAAGACGGCGCCGAAGATCACTCAGGTGCTCTGGGCCGTGCACCACCGGGCGCCGCACGCACGGGTGGTGGTCGTCGGTTACCCGGACCTCCTGCCCGACGACGGCATCGGCTGCTTCCCCTCGGTGCCCTTCGCCGCCAAGGACTTCCCCTACCTGCGTGACACGGAGAAGCGCCTCAACCTGATGCTCCGGGTGACGGCGGCCCTCAACCACGCCGAATACGTGGACACTTACGGCCCCACCCGGGGCCACGACATGTGCAAGTCCCCGGCCGACCGCTGGATCGAGCCCCTTCAGCCGGCCTCCCCGGCGGCCCCCGCCCACCCCAACGCCAAGGGAGAGGCGGCCATGGCCCAGGCGGTCCTCGACCGCCTGGACAGGGGTTACGGCCACTGAAGGGACCACGGCCACCGACCGGAGCCCGGACACGCCGGCGAGGGCGCACCCCGCCCCGCCGACGTGTCCGGCGCCGCTCGGCCCGGGGAAGGCGCGGCCACGGCACTAGGGTCGCCGTATGACCGAAAACTCTCTGCGCTCCGTCACCGTCGAGCGGACCGGTACCGGACACTTCGTCGCCACGAACACCCGCGGCGGCACGATCACCTTCGGTACCGGTTCCGCCCCGGGCACCGAAGCCGAGTTCACTCCCGTGGAGTTGCTGCTGGCGGCGCTCGGAGGCTGCACGGCGGTGGACGTGGACGTCGCCACCAGCCGGCACGCCGAGCCCAGCGAGTTCTCCGTCAGGGTGACGGGCCACAAGACCGACGACGCACTCGGCAACCGGATGACCGACCTCACGGTCGTCTTCTCTGTCGCCTTCCCGGACGGCGACGGCGCGGAGCGGGCCCGCGCCATTCTTCCCCGGGCGGTGAAGACCTCGCACGACCGGCTGTGCACCGTCAGCCGCACGATCGAGGCCGGTACTCCGGTGACGGTGAGCGTCGAGGACGTCTGACGGTCCCATTCGGGGGCATCCGCACTGGAGCCGGTACGAGCGGCTCGGCCGGCCGAAGGGCGGACACCATGCTGGCGATCATCTCGGCGATCCTCTTCTTTCTCGCCTTCCTGATCAACGCTGCGGACATCTCCACGAACGACACCTTCACCTCGACCAATGTGATGCTGCTCGGTCTCACCGCGCTGGCCCTGCACCTGGCCGGTGTGGGCAGCGGCTGGTCCGTACGGGGCCGCAGGCGCTGACACCCGGCCGCAGCGGGCACGGGCGGCCCTCAGGAGGTGGCCGTACGGATCCGCGCGAGCAGGTCCCGCAGCAGCTCGCGGTCCTCGGCCCCGAGCGCGGCGGTCGCCTCCGCGAGCGCGAGACGGTCCACCTCCTCGGCCTCGCGGTGGCACCGCACACCCTCGTCGGTCAGGCGCACCAGGAACGCGCGGCGATCGTGCGGATGACGCACCCGCTCGACCAGACCGTCGCGTTCCAGGCCGTCCACGATGCTGGTCGTGGTCCGCGCGGCGACCCCGGTCATCTCGCTCAAGTCCCGCATGCGCAGCGGCTGTTCGGCGTGCGCGAGCATCCGCATCGCCCGCAGCCGGGCGACCGAGGCCCCGCCCTTGCGCAGCCGGGCCTCCACGAAACCGCGCAGCTGATGAGTGGTCTCGTAGAGCTCGTCGACCAGGACGTCGCTGCTTCCCTGCACCGCCATAGCGTTCCCCGTTCCGCCGAAAACCCCATTCTATGAGCACTCACATAGTGAGTATGCTCAGCATGTGCCGTCGCTCTTCCGTCCTCCCCGCCTGTCCGTCCCCTCCCTCCGCCTCAGCCGCCTCAGTCAGCGTCTCGTCGTCCCCGTGATGTGCGTCAGCGTGACGTTCATAGCGATCGTCGACGGGGCGATCACCACCGTCGCGCTTCCGTCGATCGCCGCCCAGTTCGGACTCACCACGGCCGCCCTGGACGGCGTGGTCGTGGTCTACCCGGTCTGTCTGGCGATGGCCATCCCGGCCTCCGCCTGGCTGGTCGAACGCTTCGGCGGCAAACGCGTCCTGCTGACCGCCCTCACCGCCTTCCTCGGCTCGTCCCTGCTGTGCGGCGCGGCCGCCTCACTGAGCGAGCTCGTCGCCTTCCGCGCGCTCCAGGGACTGTCCGCCGGCGTGCTCTTCCCGGCCTCGACCGCCCTGCTCTACGCCACCTTCAACTCCGCCGAACAGGTGCGCGTGGCCCGCTACATGATCGTCCCGCAGCAGATCGCCCCGGCGGCCGCACCCATCCTCGGCGGCCTGCTCGTCGACCATCTCTCCTGGCGCTGGGTCTTCTACGTCAACCTGCCCGTGGGCCTGCCGGCCGTGCTGTTCGGGACGCTGTGCCTCGCCGCCCACCGCGGCCACCGGCCGCCCCGCTTCGACCTGCCGGGTCTGCTGCTGAGCGCGGCGGCGCTGGGCACCACCATGTTCGGCGTCTGCGAGGGCCCCAACCGCGGCTGGACCTCCACCGTCGTCATCACCGCCCTCGCCCTCGGCACGGTGCTGCTCGCCGTTGCCGTGATCCACCAACTCCGTGCCACCGCACCGCTGTTGAAGCTGCGCCTGTTCGCCAACCGGCTGTTCCGGGACACCAACCTCATCAACCTCGTCGGCCTGGTGCCGATGCTGGGCGCGATGTTCCTCGGCCCGCTCTTCCTCCAGCAGGGGCTGGGCCGTACCGCCCTGGAATCCGGCACCAGCACCTTCCCCGAGGCCTTCGGTGTCCTGCTGACCGTCCAGGTCGTGGGAGTCCTCTACGCCCGTGTCGGCCCCCGGATCATCGTCGGCTGCGGTCTGGCCGGCGTCAGCCTGGTGCTGCTGCTGTTCTCCACCTGCGACCAGCACACCGGCCTGTGGACCTTCCGCGCCTACATGTTCCTGCTCGGCCTCTTCATGGGCGGGGTCTTCATGCCGACCACGGTGGCCTCGCTCGCCACCGTCGACCGGAAGGACCTGGCGCAGGCCTCGACCCTCAACACCGTCGTACGCCAGACGGGCGGTGCCCTCGCACCGGTCATGGTGACCACGGCCCTCGTCCTCAACACCCCCGCGGCCGCCGCGGCGAACCCGCCCATCACCGCCTACCAGCACGCCTACCTCGCCCTCGCCGCCCTCGCGGCGGTGACCGCGGTCTTCGCCTTCACCCTCCCGGACGCACAGGCCCGCGCAGCGGCAAGCACCCCCACCGCCTCCAACCGCCCCACGACACGGGTACGCCGAGGGGCGAGGACCGGATGACGAAGGGGACGTCCGCCTGAGGGAGACCGGGAGAACGGGGTGACGCCGGTGTGGCTTTGGCGTGTGAAGGTCGGCCGAGTCCGCGGTGCCCCGGTGGGCGGTCGTCCGGTGCGTATCGTGGCCGGGTGTCAGCCTCTCGTCTGCGGCGTGTCGCCGTGCTCGTGCTCGAAGGTGCCAAGCCGCTCGATGTCGGTATCCCCGCGCAGGTCTTCACGACCCGCGCGAGCATGCCGTACGAGGTACGGCTGTGCGGCGCGGCACCCGGGCTGGTGACCGGGGGCGACGGCCTCTCGTACCACGTCGCCCATGGCCTGGAGGCGCTCGCGTGGGCGGACATCGTGTTCGTCCCCGGCTACCGGTTCCCGGACCGCGACGATCCACCGCCCATCGTGGTCGACGCGCTGCGGGCCGCCCACGCCCGGGGCGCCCGGCTGGCCGCGATCTCGACCGGGGCCTTCGCCCTCGCGGCGACGGGCCTGCTCGACGGCAGACGGGCCACGACCCACTGGCACTACACACGGGCGCTGATGGCGAGGCACCCCCTCGTCCAGGTCGACGAGAACGTCCTGTTCGTGGACGAGGGCAGTGTGCTGACATCGGCCGGCGCGGCCTCCGGCATCGACCTGTGCCTGCACATCCTGCGCGGCGACCTCGGAGTGGCCGCCTCCAACCACGCGGCCCGGCGCCTGGTCGCGGCCCCCTACCGCAGCGGCGGCCAGGCGCAGTACGTGCCGCGCAGTGTGCCCGAGCCGCTGGGGGAGCGGTTCGCCGCCACCCGCGAGTGGGCGCTGCACCGGCTGGACGAGCCCCTCACCCTGGAGAAACTGGCCCAGCAGGCGGCGGTCTCGCCCCGCACCTTCTCCCGCCGATTCGTCGAGGAGACCGGGTACACGCCGATGCAGTGGGTGATGCGGGCCCGCATCGACATGGCCCGCGAGCTGCTGGAGCGCTCGGAACGCAGTGTCGAGCAGATCGCCGCCGACGTAGGCCTCGGCACCGGCGCGAATCTACGGCTGCACTTCCACCGCATCCTGGGCACGACCCCCAGCGAGTACCGGCGCACCTTCGCCCAGGGGGAGTAGGACAGGGGGACGAAGACGGGGTGGCGCGATCCTTTTGAACCGTGGCGTTCCCGCCACTGTCCGCGGCCGGCACGGCGAGCGAGCCTGGTGGCGAAGGAAGGGACACTGATGACTCGCATCGCCATCAACGGATTCGGCCGCATCGGACGCAATGTGCTGCGCGCCCTGCTGGAGCGCGACAGCGGCCTCGAAGTGGTCGCCGTCAACGACCTCACGGAACCCGCCACCCTCGCGCGACTGCTCGCCTACGACAGCACCGCCGGCCGGCTCGGCCGCCCGGTGACCGTCGACGGCAACACCCTCGTCGTGGACGGTCACCGCATCACCGTGCTCGCCGAGCGCGAGCCGGCCGAGCTGCCGTGGGCCGAACTGGGCGTGGACATCGTGCTGGAGGCGACCGGCCGCTTCACCTCGGCCAAGGCCGCCCGTGCCCACCTCGACGCGGGGGCGAAGAAGGTCCTCGTGAGCGCCCCCTCGGACGGCGCCGACGTCACGCTCGCCTACGGCGTCAACACCGACGCCTACGACGCGGCCCTGCACACGATCGTCTCGAACGCCTCGTGCACGACCAACGCCCTCGCCCCGCTGGCCGCGGTGCTCGACGAGCTCGCCGGTATCGAGCACGGCTTCATGACGACGGTGCACGCCTACACCCAGGAGCAGAACCTCCAGGACGGCCCGCACCGCGACGCCCGCCGGGCCCGCGCCGCCGGGATCAACATCGTGCCCACCACGACGGGTGCCGCGAAGGCGATCGGCCTGGTCCTGCCGCAGCTGGACGGCAAGCTGTCCGGTGACTCCATCCGGGTGCCCGTTCCGGTCGGCTCGATCGTCGAACTCAACACCACGGTCGCCCGTGACGTGACCCGCGACGACGTGCTCGCGGCGTACCGCACCGCGGCCGAGGGCCCCCTCGCGGGCATCCTGGAGTACTCCGAGGACCCCCTGGTCTCCTCCGACATCACCGGCAACCCGGCGTCGTCGATCTTCGACTCGGCCCTCACCCGCGTCGACGGCCGCCATGTGAAGGTGGTCGCCTGGTACGACAACGAGTGGGGCTTCTCGAACCGGGTGATCGACACCCTCGAGCTCCTCGCCGCCGGCTGACCCGGTCCGGTCACAGCCCGAGCGGGAACAGCTCGCCGAAACGGGTTCCCTGCGCCCAGCGTCTGAGCGCGGATCCGTCGAGCAGACAGGTATTGCCCTGCCGGCGTGCCCAGCGGACGTCCCGTGCGCGGAACGTCCCCCGGTGCACGACCAGTTGAACAGGTGACGCCGCGTCCGCACCGTGACGGTGGGGATGCGGCGGGTCCTCGTCGGGCAGGGGCTCCGCCACCGGCCGGAAGACCACGTCCAGTCGGCGGCCGCCCCGGTCCCTGGCACACAGCCGGGGCCGGTCCGGCGCGGGCAGCAGCCGTACCCGCCATCCGTCCCGGCGCAACATCCGCGCGACGGCCAACGCGAGCCCCTGGGTGTCGAGTTCGAGGAGTTCGTCGGGGGTGTAGTAGCCGAGGCGACGCCGGACGCCCGGCCGTTGGTGCCGGACGGTGAGCGTGGCCGCGATGGCCACAAGCACAACTCCCGCGAGCGGTACGCCGATTCCGGCGGCCCGGTAGCCCACGGCCAGTGCGGCCACCAGCGCGCACACGACCAGGACCACCGCCACGAGAGCCGGCAGCACATCGCGGAACCTGGGACCGTAACGGCCTTCGGCCCGCAACAGGCGTACGTCGTGCCGTCGCTGGGAACCACCGAAGGTCCTGGATCGGCGCGCCACAGTGCCAGCTCCCCCCAACTCCGCCCGCGTACACCCGTGTTGGAGGGATACCCACTGTGCGGTCGGATGCCCGACCGCCGATCGGAATCCGGCCACACCGGTGGGCGCACGGAAGCATGAGGGGGGCGGAGTGGCGCGCCCGCGTCCCGAGACGCGCCCGCGCGCCCGCGGGTCACGCGCCCGCGCGGGCCGTCAGCAGGCCCCTTCGTCCTGCCACGGCCCCCAGTCATTGGCGGTCGGCACCTCGTTCTGGGTCCACCACTTGGCCTTCCAGTTGTGCTGGTTGTAGGAGACCTCGTTGCCGGCCGTGTAGACCGCTGAGGAGCTCCAGGCCGTCTTGCACCCCGTGGGCGTCGGCGTGGGGGTGGGCGTGGGCGTGGGGGGCGTGGTGGGCGGCGTGGCCCCCGCGAACTTCACCGAGTACTTGGCGAAGTCCCAGGAGTTCTGGGCCACGCTGGAGCAGGTGCCGCTCGTACGGCCGCCGTTGTCGACCGGATCGCACTGGCGGTCGCGGTTGAGGGACCAGAAGGTGAAGCGGTCCATGTTGTGGCCGGTGGCGTAGTCCAGCACGGTCTGGAAGTCGCTCTGGCTGAAGATCTCACCGCTGTCGCTGCGCCCGTTCATCCCGGAGAAGCCTTCGTGGGCGTAGGCCGTCGCCTGGTTCCAGCCGAACGTCGACTGGAGGATGGCGTTGAAGTTGGTGAGCGCGCTGGTCTGCGAGGCGGCGCCGTTGAAGCCGCCGTCGAACGGCATGATGGAGAAGTTGTTCGGCGTGAAACCCTGCGACTTGGCCTCCAGCAGCATCTGCTTGCCGAACCATCCCGTGCCGTCGGCCGTGCCGGCCGTGGTGACGGAGACATACAGACCGGGGTTGTTCTGCTGGAGTATCTTGGCGGCGCCGATCTCGTTCTTGATCGCCGCGGTGTTCTCGTACTCCGGCTCCTCCAGGTCGAAGTCGATCGCGTGGAGACCGTACTTGGTGATGACCTGCTGATAGGCCGCCGCCGTGGCAGCCGCGTCGGAACAGGTCTGGCCGAGCTTCGTGCCGCCGTAGCCCCCGATGGAGACCGACACGTCGCCGCCCTTGGCGCGGATCGTGTTGATGACGGACTGGACGGCGGTGTCCGAGGAGACCGCTGCCGTGCCTCCCCAAGTGGGGGAGCAGCCGCCGCCGTTGGGGGCGAGGACGAACGCGAGTTGGAAGGCCTTGAGGCCGGTCGCGTCCATGATGGCCGTCGCGTTCGGGGGATCGTTGTCGAGGGGCATCAGATAGGGGGCGGCGGCGTACCAGCGGTTGCTGAGCGCGCTGGTCGCGCCGGAGGCGTGGCCCGCCACGAGGGCGGTCGTTCCTGCGGCGGTGAGCCCGACGGCAGCGGCTGCGCCGAGACATGCGCGAAGACGTCTCACGGTGTGCCTCCGATGGGGGTGGGGGAGACCCAGCTTCGGGCTGCGTCGGTCACCCCGTCCATGCTTCGGTCTAGACCAAACCTGTTCTTGGTTCGGACCATGCAATTCCTTTACGTAGTGCCCCCGTTGAATGCCGCTTTCCGTCCCATCACTCCTCTCACCGTGATCTGACTGCTAGTTTGATCAAAATCTCTCAGGCGAACTGGAGTGTTTGATTTGAGCGACATAGCCCACGAGAGCGGCAAGCACCACACGAACCGGCGCGCATTCCTCCGTGGCAGCGCGGCGTTGACCGTCGCCGCCGCGACCGGCGGACTCTCCCTGGCGGCGGCGGGAACGGCCGACGCCGTTGTGGATGAGACCCTGCATTTCAAGCTCGACGGAACCGGCGGTAATCCCGTCTTGCGGCAGACGCTTCATCAGCCTTACTGGGCAATGCAGTCGTTTGCCTACGATCACGTCTACGGGCACATCTACTTCGTGCAGACCAAAGTGGGCAGTGACACCGGCGACCTGTGGGTGACGAGGACCGACCTCTCGGGCAATGTGCTCGGAGCCATGGCTATTCACGCGTTCGACCACGGCTCGTCCATCGGAGTCGAGCCCGACACCGACGGATCCCCCTACATCTGGGTGGCAGGCGACTGGGAGAGCGCGAATCCCCATGTCACGCCGCCTGTACCGCCGAACAGTCACAAGATCGCCCGCTTCAAGTACAAGGACGGCGGCGACCTCGACTACTTCAATCCCGGCGGGCAGTATCTCAAGGTGTTCACGGTCGACGTCGCGACCTTCGTCGACTGTCCCCGGCCGGCGATCGATCCCTACAACAACCGGCTTCTCATTCGGTACATGGGTACGACGACCCCCTGGCGTCTGGCGCTGTTCGACCTGTCCCAGGTGGTGTCCTCGGGCGTTATCTCCAAGCGCCTGCTGGAGCGCGCGATTCCCACCAACGCCGAACTCGGGCTGACCGACAGCGATCTGTTCCAGGGCATCACCGCGTACGGGCAATACGCCTACCTGCTCTTCGGTGGACCACCTTCGAGCAGCGACTCCACCCCGCCCTCGTACATCATCTGCATCGACATGAACGATCCCGGAAGTGCGTACCGCTGGAAATTCTCGACGACGGCCGGCGCCTCCTTGCCCGGGCGTGAACCCCAGGGCATAGCCGTCTGGCGGAGCTCCAGTGGCCCGCGGCTTGCCTTCGGTTTCTCCGACAAGATCACCAGCACCAGTCCCGACTCGTTCGAGGCCAGCGTGTTCTTCAAGGACCAGCTGACCTCGGCGTGGCCCTCCTGACCCTTCTCAGCCGGCGTTCGGAGGCTGTTGCCTGACGGGCGTTGACCGGGACGCCGTGGTCCCTCGGTTCCCTCGACGGGGGCCGGGGCGGTCGGCGTCGGCCTGGTGTCCGCCCCGCAGCGCGGAGGCGACGGCGGACACCACGGCCATGCCCGCGGCGACACCGAACACGATGGTCAGACCGTGGTGGAACGGCCCGGAGACCAGCTGCGGGAAGAAGGTGTGGCCCGTCAGGGCGGCGCGCTGGGACGCGGAGACGTGGTCGAGGGCGCCCTGCGACGTGAGCAGGTGCTCGATCGGGTTGTTGCCGAGGAAGGTCGCGAACAGCGTGCTGACCGGCGGCAGCGCGGCCGCCTGCTCGGCCGCGCCGGCCGGCACACCGTGGGCCTGGAGTCCATGGCTCAGCGTTCCCGGCAGGGAGGAGGCCAGCCCGGAGACCATCAGTGAGAAGAACACGCCGATGGACAGCGCGGTGCCGGAGTTCTGGAAGGTGGAGCGCATCCCCGAGGCGACACCCCGGTACTCGGCCGGCACGCTGCCCATGATGGACGAGGTGTTGGGCGCGGAGAACATGCCCTGACCGAGTCCGTTGAGCAGCAACAGGGCCGCGAACAGCCCGTAGTCGAAGTCGACGGGCAGCGCGAGCAGCCCGAGGAACGAGCAGGCGACGAGGGCCAGACCGCCGGTGGCGAACAGGCGTGCGCCGAAGCGGTCCGACAGATAGCCGGAGAGCGGACCGGCGATCAGGAAGCCGAGCGTGAGCGGGAGCATGAAGATGCCCGCCCACAGCGGGGTGTCCTCGAAGTCGTAGCCGTGCAGGGGCAGCCAGATGCCCTGGAGCCAGATGATGAGCATGAACTGCAGCCCCCCACGGGCGATCGCGGTCAGCAGCGCGGCCACGTTGCCCGCGGCGAACGCCCGGATCCTGAACAGCCCGAGGTCGAACATGGGGTCGGCGACGCGTGTCTCGACATGGCAGAAGAGCAGCAGCAGTACGACGCCGCCGGTCAGGCCCGCCAGGACCCATGGGTTGGTCCAACCGGTGGCGTCGCCGCCGTAGGGCTGGATGCCGTAGGTGATCGCGGCGAGCAGGATGCCGGCGCCGGCGGCGAAGGTGAGGTTGCCGAGCCGGTCGACGCGGCCGGGACGGCCCGTCGAGGTCTCCCGGAGGCTGAGGTAGGACCAGACGGTGCCGGTGATGCTGACCGGGACGCTCACCCAGAACACGGCGCGCCAGTCGACGGCGGCCAGCAGCCCGCCCGCGAGCAGCCCGAGGAACTGCCCGGCGAGCGCGGTGATCTGATTGATGCCCAGGGCCATGCCGCGCTGCCGGGCCGGGAAGGCGTCGGTGAGGATGGCGGCCGAGTTGGCGGTGAGCATGGAGCCGCCGAAGGCCTGCACGATGCGCCACAGGATCAGCCACATCGCACCCGCACCGGCGTGGAACGGATCGAGGGAGAGTGCGACGGAGGCGCACGCGAAGATCAGGAAGCCGAGGTTGTAGATCCGTACCCGGCCGAACATGTCGCCGAGCCGGCCGAGAACGACGACGAGCACCGCCGACACCAGCAGATAGCCGAGGATCATCCACAGCAGATAGCCGATGTTGCCCGGCGCGAGCGGATCGAGGCCGATACCGCGGAAGATCGCCGGCAGCGAGATGATCACGATCGACGCGTCCATGGTGGCGATCAGGACGCCGAGCGTGGTGTTCGAGAGCGCGACCCACTTGTAGCCGGGGCCCGGGGGAGTGTTCCTGTTCACAGCCGCTCCGCGAGCCGGTCCAGCAGGGGCAGGGCCGCCGCGAGTGTGGCGCGCTCCTCGGCGGTGAAGTCGTCGAGCACGGCGGTGAGGCGTTGCACCGATTCGGAGCGGCGCTCGGCCAGCACGGCACGCCCTTGCTCGGTCACCGCCACGATGGAGCGCCGCCCGTCCGCCGCGTCGGGGCTGCGGCGCACCAGTCCGCGCTGTTCGAGCAGGGCGAGCGTGCTCGCCATGGCCTGGGGGCGCACCCGCTCCATCTCGGCGAGGGAGGTCGGCGAGTCCGAGCCGTCACGGGCCAGCCGCGCGAGCACCGAGACCCCGGAGAGGGAGACGTCCCCCACGGCGTGGGCCTGACGCAGCCGCCGTGTCACCCGTCCCACGGCGAGCCGCAGTTCGGACGCGAGTACTTCTGCATCCACCTTCATGAGTACCAACAGTAGGTTTATCAGTCTGGACTGCTCAATCAATTGTTAGTAAATGCCGTGCCCTGGCGCCCGCTTCCCTCCGCTTCCCTCCCCTCCACTCCCCTCCTCTGATCGATTGATCGCTATCATCGGCACATCGCCGAGAAGCGATCGTGTGCACGGGAACGGTGGGGCCATGCGGGAACCGGCGGAGAAGCGACAGCGGCGCATCGCGGAGTCGGTGCGGGAGCGGGGCATGGCCCGCATCACCGATCTGGCCGACGAACTGGGCGTCTCCGTCGTCACGGTGCGCCGTGACGTCGAGGAACTGGCCCGGCGGGGCGAGCTGCGCCGGGGGCACGGCGTGGCCCGTTCGCTGCGACCGGTGCCCGAGAGGACCGCCGCCGGCGGCGGCGAGGCGATCGCCATGGTGGTCCCCGAGAGCAACACATATCTCACCGAGGCCGTTCAGGGCGCCCGGGAGGCCGCCCAGAGGGCCGGCGTCCGCCTCGCCCTGCACATCGCCGCGGGTCACCCCGGGGCGGAGCGGGACGCGGTGCGTCAGGCGTTGGAGGCAGGCGCTCGCGGGCTGCTGCTGTCCCCGCACTGGCGCACCCGGGAGGCGGAGACCGCGGACCAGTCCTGGCTGTCCGCGCTGGACGTCCCCACGGTGCTCGTCGAGCGCCGCCCCGAGCGGACCAGCGCGATCTACGGGGTGGACTGCGTGCGCACGGACCACGCCTACGGCGTCCACCTGGCCCTCGGGCATCTCGTCGCCCTCGGCCACCGGCGGATCGTCCTCGCGGCACGCGACGACAGTCCCACGGCCCGGGTCATCCGCACCCAGTTCGCCGAGCAGACCGCGGCCCGGGGGCTCGTCGAAGGCTGCCGTACGATCCTCAGCTCGCCGACGGCCGGCCCCGATCCGCGTCTCGCCGACCCCCGGGCCGTGGACCTGGCGCAGGTGATCGGGGAGACCGGTGCCACGGCGGTGCTGATCCACGGCGACATGGACGCCCTGGTCCTCCTCCAGGGCCTGCAGACGGCGGGGATCAGCGTGCCCGGACACTGCTCGGTGGTCGCGTACAACGACGTGGTCGCCGACCTCGGGCCCGTCCCGCTGACCGCTGTCGCCCCCGCCAAGGCGGAGCTCGGCCGCACCGGAGTGGACCTGTTGTTGCGCCGGCTCACCGGTGACCGCGACGGACTGCGTCCCGGACCGCCCCGCCATGTGGAACTGCTGCCGGACCTCGTGATCAGACAGTCCACGGCGAAGAAGGTCTGATCGTTTGACCGTTTTAGTTTCTTCTGTTCGTTGTCTTGACGCCTTTTTCGGCGAGCGATCAGGATGCCCATGACCCCAGCACCGACGCGGGAGGGCCCATGCCTGGTCAGCGACTCGTCCATGCGTCCGGCACGGCGCTGCTCGCCGTCCTCGCCCTGCTCCTGACGTCCTGCTCCACCGACACCGGGAGCGGCAGCGGCACCGCGCGGGACGGACGGCGGATCCACCTCACCTTCTGGTCGGCACTGCGCGGCACCCAGCAGGTCGTCGACGAGTACAACCGCGTCCAGAACAGGGTGAGGGTCGACTTCCAGCAGGTCCCCTCCGGCGCCCAGGGCGGCTACGCCAAACTCAGCAACGCCGCCCGCGCCGGCAACGCCCCGGACGTCGCCACCATCGAGTACCCGCAGCTGCCCGGCTTCGCCATCGACGGCGTGCCCCGCGACCTCACCGAACTGCTGCCCGACCCGGTGCGCCGCAAGATCCTCCCGCAGGCCCTCGACCTCACCACCCTCGCCGGGCACACCTACGCCGTGCCGGTGGACATCGAGCCGATGCTGTTCTTCTACCGCAAGGACGTCTTCGCCCAGTACGGCATCCCGGTCCCCAGGACCTGGGCCCAGTTCGAGAGTTCGGCCCGCGCACTGAAGAAGGCACAGCCCAGGGCCCGTATCGCCAGCTTCTTCACCAATGGCTCCCTGCACATGGCCGGGTTCTCCTGGCAGGCCGGCGGTCAGTGGTTCCGCACCTCCCACGACACCTGGCGGATCTCCATGGCCGACGCCCCGACCCGCAAGGTCGCCGCGTACTGGCAGCGCCTGGTCGACCAGGACCTCGTACGCGTCGAACCCGTGGACAGCCAGCAGTGGCGGGCCCATCTGCGCAGCGGCGAGACCGTCGGTTACACGGCGGGCGCCTGGGCGGCCGGCTCGCTGATGAACTCCACCCCCGACGGCAAGGGCAAATGGGCCATCGCGCCGCTTCCGCAGTGGGACCCGGCCGAGCCGTCCCTGGGCACGCAGGGCGGATCCACCTTCGTCGTCACCAAGGACAGCGACCACCCCGCGCAGGCACTGGACTTCATCACCTGGATGGTCACCAGTCCCGACGCCCTGCGCGCCAAGCTCTCCAGCGGCATCAGCAGCGCCTATCCGGCCGTACCCTCCCTCGTCCCCGTCGCCCGCAAGGAGATGGACACGAGCTACTACTCCGGCCAGGACATCTTCGGCCTCTTCCAGCGGCAGGCCGCGCTCATCTCGCCCCGGTGGAAGTGGGGCCCGCGCATGACCTCCACCATCACCTCCGTCGAGGACGGCTTCGCCAGGGCCGGAGCCGGCAGCGGCACCATCATCGGCGCGCTGCGCGAAGGACAGCGCAGAACACTCCCCGACCTCAAGAGCCTCGGCCTGTCGGTCACCACCCACTGAGGGGCACCCGTGAGCACAGTGATCTCCGAAGGCGAAGCCCGCAAGCGGACGGGTACGCAGGCGCGGGCGGCGAACGCGTCCCGGCCCCGCGCGGCGGGACGCCGACAGCAGATGCTGGCCTGCGCCACGCTCCTGGCCCCGTTCACGGCCCTGCTCGTCGCCGTGTTCCTGGTCCCGGTCGCCTACGCCATCGGCCTCAGCCTCTTCTCACAGGACCACCACGGACTCGGCTTCGGCGGCGGCACCACCGTCTTCACCGGCCTGCGCAGTTACCTCGCGGTCCTGACCGACCCGAGCTTCGTGTCCGGCTTCGGCGTCATCGCCCTGTACTGCGTGATCTTCGTGCCGGTGGTCGTGGTCAGCGCCCTCGCGCTCGCCCTGCTGCTGGACTCCGGACTGGTGCGGCTGCGGCGCACCGCCCAGATGCTGCTGTACCTGCCCCACGCGGTGCCCGGCATCATCGCCGCCGTCATCTGGCTCTACCTCTACACACCCGGCCTCAGCCCGGTCATCCGGCTCTTCGCCCGGGCCGACATCACGGTCGACTTCCTGGGCCTGCACACCGTGCTGCCCTCCATCGTCAACATCGCGCTGTGGAGCGGCCTCGGCTACAACATGGTGATCTTCTACGCCGCTCTCCAGGCCCTGCCCCGCGAGGTCGTCGAGGCGGCACGCATCGACGGCGCCGGCGGCATCCGTACCGCCCTGATGGTCAAGGTGCCCATCATCAGGGGCTCGGTCGTCATGGTCTGCATGTTCGCCCTGATCGGCGCGCTGCAACTGTTCACCGAGCCGATGCTCATGAACCAGGCCACCCCGATGGTCAACTCCCGCTTCACCCCCAACATGTACATCTACGACGCCGCGTTCCGCCGCAACAACTACGGACTGGCCTCGGCGGCCTCCGTCATCCTCCTGATCGTCACCTGCGCCCTCTCCTACGCCGTCACCCGATGGTCCGGCCGCCAGGAACGGAGTGCCCGATGACCGCGCTCGCACCCTCCGCGAAAACCTCCGGCAGGCGTCTGACCAGCCGGGCCGTCGCCAACACCGTGGTCGTCATCGCGGCCCTGTACACCCTGCTGCCGGCCCTGTGGCTGCTGCTGGCCTCCACCAAGAACGCCGACGCGCTCTTCGGCAGCGACCTCCTCTCCCCACGGGACTTCGCCCTCTGGCACAACCTGCGCGCCCTGTTCACCATGGAGGACGGTGTCTACGGCCGCTGGTACCTCAACAGCCTGCTGTACGCGGTCCTCGGCGCGTTCACCGGCTCGCTGATCAGCGTCGCCGCCGGGTACGCCTTCGACAAGTACCGGTTCCCGCACAAGGAGAAGCTGTTCGGGCTCGTCCTGACCGGTGTGATGGTCCCGCCGACGGTGCTGGCCCTCCCGCTCTACCTGGTGGCCTCCGGCATCGGCCTGGTCAACACCTTCTGGGCGGTCTTCGTTCCGGTCCTGTTCAACCCCTTCGGGGTCTACCTCGCCCGCCTGCTGTCCAGCGGCTACGTACCCGATGAGGTCCTGGAGGCCTCCCGCGTCGACGGCGCGGGCGAACTGCAGACCTACTTCCGCGTCAGCCTGCGCATGCTCGGCCCCGGATTCGTCACCGTCTTCCTCTTCCAGCTCACCGCCATCTGGAACAACTTCTTCCTGCCGATGGTGATGCTCTCCGACCAGCACTTGTATCCGCTGAGCCTCGGCCTCTACACCTGGAACAGCTCCGCCACCGTCTCGCCCGAGTACTACCCGCTCGTCGTCATCGGCTCGCTGCTCGCCGTGGTCCCCCTGATCGTCGCGTTCCTCACGCTGCAGCGCTACTGGAAGTCCGGCCTGACCGCGGGGAGTGTCAAGTGACCGACCCCGACGGCGTGTTCCGCCGTCCGCGCGCCGTGCTCGCCATGGCCCGCAGGACCGCGCGACAGGTCCTCGACGCGGACGTACGATCCCGGCTGGCCACCCTCACCGACATCGACCCGGACCTCGTCCTGGACGACCTCACCACCCCCACCGCGCGCCGTGCGCTCGCCGACGCCGAACTCCTCATCACCGGCTGGGGCTGTCCGCCCGTGGACGCAGCGGCCCTCGACGCCGCGCCCCTGCTCAAGGCGGTCGTCCACACCGCCGGCACCGTACGCCACCACATCACGCCCGCCTGCTGGGGACGCGGCCTCACGGTGTCCTCGGCCGCGGCGGCCAACGCCGTCCCCGTCGCCGAGTACACCCTCGCCATGATCCTGCTCGCCAACAAACGCGTCCTCGACACGGCCCGTGCCTACCGTGCCGAGCGCCGCCGCGTCGACTGGAACGAGCGCTTCCCCGGCGCCGGCAACTACCGCCGCACCGTGGGCATCCTGAGCGCCTCGATCATCGGACGCCGGGTCATTGACCTGCTCGGCCACCACGACCTCGACGTCCTCCTGCACGACCCCTATGTCTCGGACACCGAGGCACGCGACCTGGGCGCGGAGCCGGTGGGCCTGCCGGAGCTGTTCGCCGGGAGCGACGTGGTCAGTGTGCACACCCCCCTGCTGCCCGAGACCCGCGGCCTGGTCAGCCGCGAGCTGCTGGCCCGGCTGCGTACCGGCGCCACCCTGATCAACACCGCGCGTGGCGCCGTCGTGGACCAGAAGGCCCTGACCGACGAGGTGGTGTCCGGCCGCCTCAACGCGATCCTGGACGTGACGGTCCCCGAAGTACTCCCCGCGGACTCACCCCTCTTCGACCGCCCCAATGTCCTGATCACCCCGCACATCGCCGGCTCCAAGGGCGGCGAGTTGCGCCGCCTCGCCGATCTGGCGCTGGCGGAGGTCGAGTCGTACGTCCACGGCCGCCCCTTCACCCACCCCGTCCGCCCCGAAACCCTCGCCCGCCTCGCCTGAGCCCGCCCCGCCGTCACGAACAGGAGAGGCCCCGTCATGCCCGAGGACCCCTTCGACCTCCCGCCGGACGACCGCACCCTCAGCCCGCACACCGGCTACACCCGCGCCCACTGGGAAGCCGCCGCCGACGGCCTGCTGACCGCAGCCCTCCGCTACGCCACCCCCGGCCACGCCCTGATCGACCTGCCCGGCCGGCCGTCCCGGTCGGGGGTCCGCTCCGACGGACTGGAGGGTTTCGCCCGTACGTTCCTGCTCGCCGCGTTCCGTACGGCGGGAGCCGCCGGCAAGGATCCGTACGGCTTCCTGGAGCGCTACACCGCCGGACTCGCACGCGGCACCCGCACCCCCGGCCGCGACGACGCCGAGTCCTGGCCGGAGATCGGCCATCACGGCATCCAGGGCCAGCCGATGGTGGAGTCGGCCTCCGTGGCGCTGGCCCTGCGGCTGACCGCGCCCTGGACGTGGGAGACACTCCCCGCCGCCGACCAGGACCGCGTCGAGCGGTGGCTGCGGGGCGCGCTCAGACACACGCCCGCCCCCAACAACTGGTACCTCTTCCCGCTGACCGTCGCCGGCTTCCTGGAGGCCGTGGGCCGCGGTGACGCGGAGACAGGGAACGCCGTCGACCGCGGACTGGGCCTGCTGGAGGGCTGGTACCGGGGCCAGGGCTGGTACTCCGACGGGGACGGCCGCGCCTTCGACCACTACAACAGCTGGGCCCTGCACTTCTACCCGCTGCTCCACGCCCACCTCGCCGGTGACCGCACGCTCCTCGACCGACTCGGCCCGCGGCTACGGGAGTTCCTCGACGGCTTCGCCCTCCTCTTCGACGCGAACGGCGCCCCCATCCACCACGGCCGCTCCCTGACGTACCGCTTCGCCGCCGTCACCGCGGTGGCCCTCGGCGCCCTCACCGACGCGACACCGCTCGCCCCCGGCGCCACCCGCCGCGTCCTCAGCGGCGCACTGCGCCACTTCCTGGACCGCGGCGCCACGACCCCGGACGGCATCCTCAGCCTCGGCTGGTACGGCCCGCACGAAGCGACCCTCCAGCCCTACTCCGGGCCCGGCTCCCCGTACTGGGCCTCGAAGGGCTTCCTCGGCCTGCTGCTCCCACCCGGGCACCCGGTGTGGACAGCGACCGAGGAGAAGGCGCCGGCCGAGGGCCCCGACCGCGCCCTCGCCCTCCCCGCCCCCGGCCTGCTCATCCAGACCACGGGCGCCGACGGACTGACCCGCCTGCACAACCACGGCAGCCACAAAGTCGACTCCCGCGAACCCGAACGCGCTCCCGGCAACCCGCTCTACGCCCGCCTCGCCTACTCCACGCGAACCGGCCCGACCAGCGCCGCCAACACCCCCGACAACCACATCGCGCTCGAGGTCCGTGGCACCCGCAGCGCCCGCACACGCGTCAACCCCCTCGCACACGGCGCCCGTTGGCTCGCCTCCTGGCACCGTCCCGTGTTCCCCGGGACGGGCCCCGTCCTCCCGTCGGCCAGGATCGAGAGCCTGACCCTCGTGCGCGGCCGACTCGAACTGCGCGTCCATCGCACGGTCGGCGTCCCGCCGGGTACGCCCCTCCACCACAGCGGCTGGGCCGTGGCCATGGAGCCCGAAGCCGCCGTGGACATCGGTGGGGGCGCTGAACTGCGTCTCGACGGTGCGGAGGTGTCGAGCCAGTTGTGCGGCCTGTACGGCTGGCGGACCCAGCGGGTGGTCCGCGCTCCGCAGGGAACGGCGTACGGCCCCTGGGCCGTGGTCCCGGAACTGACCGGAACGGTGGGGGAGCCGGGCGTCGGCACGGTCTTCGTGGCGCTGGCCTCCCTGACGGGCGAACCCGACCCGGCCGCGCTGTCCGGGCAGGCCACCGCCTTCGCGGAGGATCTCGCCGTCACCGTCGACTGGGCCGGCGGCACGCGGACCGTCGTCGACTTCGCGTCGGACGACCGTGAGGGTCCCTCGGTCACGGAGGGGGAGCCGGCATGACGCGCCCCCGGAAGGGGTGAACGGATCGATCGAGTCGGTGGTCGGCCAACTGCCTTGTCCCTAGGATGTATTGCCTGGTGCACCGGTGCGTCGGGCCCGGTGCGGGAGTGGGGGAGACGATGGTGTCCGGGAAGCGGATGTCGACCGAGATCGATGCGACGGTTCCCACGGCCGCGCGCATGTACGACCACTATCTGGGCGGCAAGGACAACTACGCCGTCGACCGCGCCGCCTGCGAGCAACTCGACAAGGTCGTCCCCAGTACCCGGGCGCTGGCTTTGAACAACCGGCGTTTCCTGCAGCGGGTGGTGGGGACCCTGGCGCAGGAGTTCGGCCTGCGCCAGTTCCTGGACCACGGCTCGGGGCTGCCGACCCAGAACAACGTGCACCAGGTGGCGCAGCGCATCGACCCGGCCTCGCGGGTGGTCTACGTCGACAACGACCCGATGGTCCTGGTCCACGGCAGGGCCCTGCTGGAGCAGAACGAGCGCACCGCCGTCATCCAGGCCGACATGCGGGACACCGACACGATCTTCTCCCACCCCGACACTGAGCGGCTGATCGACTTCTCGCAGCCGGTGGCGGTCCTGTTCAACTCGGTGTTCCACTGCATCCCCGACAGCGACAGCGAAGGACCGCAGGCGGTGGTGGGCCGGGTGGTCGAACGCCTCGTGCCCGGCAGCTGTCTGGTGATGTGTCAGCTGGTCAGCGAGGACAAGGAAGTGCGGGACTTCGTCACCGACTTCATGGCCCAGGCCACGCAGGGGCACTGGGGCCGGGTGCGGCAGGAGCGGGACGTCGCCGAGTGGTTCGAGGGCATGGACGTCCTGGAGCCGGGACTGGTGGAGGTGTCCACCTGGCGGCCGGACAACGATGTGGCTCCGCGCCAACTCACCCAGGAGTGGATCGAGTTCGGCGGAGTGGGACGCATCAGGTAGCCGGGGCGGCCCCGGTCGCGGGGCCGGTGGTCATCCGGCCCCGTACCGCCGCTCGGCCGTCTCCCGCAGCAGCGTCAGCGACTCGCGCGGATCGAGGGCCTCGTCGGCGAGCCGGTCCAGGGCCACCCGGTACTCCTCCGTCTCGTCCCGGTCCTCCAGGAACGTGGCGCTCCTGATGTGCTCCAGGTAGACCACGTCGGGCAGCTCCAGGCCGCCGAAGCGCAGATACGTCACCGGGATGGCCGGCGCGGACGCGTTCGTCACGTCCAGCGGCACGATCTGCACCGTGACATGCGGCTGCTGTGCCATCGCGATCAGGTGCTCCAGCTGCTCCCGCATCACCTCACGGCTGCCCAGCACGCGCAGCAGCACCGACTCGTCGACGATCGCCCACAGTTGAGGCGCGTCGGTGCGCTGCAGCAACTCCCTCCGGCGGGTGCGGAGTTCGACCCGGCGCTCCACCTCGCGGGCCGGGGCGGCGGGCAGCCCGCGCTCCACCACGGCACGGGTGTAGGCGGGAGTCTGCAGCAGACCGGGCACGTACTGGATCTCGAACGTACGGATCGCGAGGGCGGCCTCCTGCAGCCCCACGAGCCGGTCGAACCACTCGGGCATCAGCCGTTTGTCGAACCGCTGCCACCAGCCGGGCTCCCCGGCGCGCCGCAGCAACTGCAGCAGCACCGACGCCTCGTACTCCTCCGCCTTGTACAGGTCGAGCAGGGCCCGCACATCGGGCTCGGTGGGCGGGCGCCGGCCCTTGCCCGCCTCTATGCGTGAGAGCTTGGCCGGGCTGAACCCCACGGCGCGGGCGGCTTGTTCCTGTGCGAGTCCGGCGTCCTCGCGGATGCCCGCGAGCTGCACCCCGACCAGCATCTTCAGCAACGTCGGGGCGGGCTCGGTGCTGTTCAGATACGGTTCGAGTCGGGAGACGCGCGGTGACTCGGAGGACATCCTGACTCCCAGTGGGCAGGCGACAACAGGGTGCATTATCGCATCGCTTGGCCTGTTGTCGCGCCCCTCGGCGGAAACCGCGTGCCGAGCGCCTGGTCACACGAGGTGATCGAACTCCCCGTCCTTGGCGCCGGCCAGGAAAGCGGCCAGCTCGGCCGGCGTGTAGACGAGGGCCGGCCCGTGCGGATCACGGGAGTTGCGCAGCGCGATCTCCCCGCCGGGCAGGGCGGCGACCTCGACGCAGTTGCCCTCGGCGTTGCTGTGGTGGCTCTTGAGCCAGTCCACGCCCAGTGAACTCGCCCGTACCCCGTTGTGAACTGACGGCACGTCACTCTCCTTGCCTGCGCGGAGCCATCCGGCGGCCACGCAATTTCCCGTGAAATTGCACGGAACCGCTCTCGGCATGGATAATAACCAAGGCACCGACCTTGTGCCGGTGCCCGTCCTGACCTCCTCTCAGGGAGCCGCTGTGTCGTTGTCCGCGCACCCAGCAACCCTGTCCGACTCCGCCGCCACGCTGCGTCTGTCCGGCACCCGTCAGGGGTGCGCCCAGGCCCGTGAGTTCACCGAACGCACCCTCAGCCGCTGGCGCCTGGACCAGCAGCGTGACGACGCGCTGAGCATCGTGTCCGAACTGGTCTCCAACGCCCTGGTGCACGCCCGACCGCACGACGCGGACCAAGGGTCCGATGCCGAGGTCCTGCTGAAGCTGACCCTGCGCGGCCCCCATCTGCTGTGCGCGGTCACCGACTCCGGCAGCACCCTGCCGATCTGCCCGCAGACCCCGGCCCCGCTCTCCGAGCACGGCCGCGGCCTGCGGATCGTCGACGCGCTCGCCGAGCACTGGGGCTGGACCCGCCACGCCCTCAAGGGCAAGACCGTCTGGGCCATGCTGCCCACCGGGCGCGGCGGCTGGTGCGAGGGCGCGGCGACGGCCTGAGGCGATGAGTTCATCGGTGAGGCACGAACAGCCGCCCACCTCGCTCGGCGATGTGACCCGGGTGCCGTGGCGCGAGATCAAGGACACGACCGGTTCCGCGGCGGCCATCCCCTTCCTGCTGGCCGCCCTCGCCTCGGGCGACGACGCCGCCGCGCGCACCGCGCTGTACGGGCTGCAGAACCGGATCTGCCGCTCCGGCTTCGTCGTCGACGAGGCGACAGCCGTCACCGTCCCCTTCCTGTGGGACCTCGCCCAGCGCCCGCAGGTCACCTGCCGGGCCCAGATCCTGCGTCTGTTGCGGAACATCGCCGTCACCCGCCAGTGGGAGACCGCGACCGCCGCCTACCCCAAACTGCGCCGCCGCCACGGCGATCACATCGCCTGGGAGAGCGCCGCCCGGCAGGCCGTCCGCGCCCACAGCGTCGCCATCGAG
The DNA here is from genome assembly GCF_040605395.1 of Streptomyces sp. NPDC005648. NCBI lineage: Bacteria > Bacillati > Actinomycetota > Actinomycetes > Kitasatosporales > Streptomycetaceae > Streptomyces > Streptomyces sp. NPDC005648. Next base: position 58,663 of record NZ_JBEXCS010000041.1, read on the forward strand.
CGTCTGCTGCGCGAGCGGGACGCCGAACTCGTCCACGCCACCGAGGAACTCGCCTCCGCACTGGCCGCTTCGCACATCGCGTGAGGGCTTGACGCCCGGCGCGTGGCTCTGTAGGTACATGCCAGGTACTTGGTATGGACCAATTGAAGCGCGGCCTCAGGCGCCGGTCCGGCGCCCAACCCCCCAGTGGAGGCAGCACATGCGAAGACGATCCACCCTGCTCGCCCTGTTCGCGGGGCTCCTCCTGCTCGTCCTGGCCCCACCCGCGTCCGCCGTCGGCACACCGACCGCCGCCTTCGCCAAGACGTCGACGTGGGACGGCGGTTACCAGGGCGCGTACACCATCACCAACGCGTCAAGCACGACATTGTCCGGCTGGAGCGTCGAGTTCGACCTCCCCTCCGGTACCACGGTCGGCTCCTACTGGGACGCGCTGCTCACCCAGAGCGGCAGCCACTACACCTTCAAGAACCGCGAGTACAACGGCACCCTGGCACCGGGCGCGTCCGCGTCCTTCGGCTGGGTCTCCAACGGCACCGCCACCCCCACCGGCTGCAAGCTCAACGGTGCCTCCTGCACCGGCGGTTCGGGCGGTGACACCACGCCCCCGAGCGTTCCCGCCCAGGTGACCGTCGGCTCCGCCACGGGCTCCACGCTCACCGTGCGGTGGAGCGCCTCCAGCGACGACTCCGGAACCGTCGCCGGCTACGAGATCTCACGCGACGGCGCGAGCCCGGTCTCCACCACCGCCACCTCCTACACGGCCACCGGACTGCAGTCCGGCACCGGTTACTCCTTCCGCGTCCGGGCCCGCGACGCGGCCGGCAACGTGTCCGCCTACAGCGCCGCGGTCAGCGGCACGACCTCCACGGGCGGCCAGCAGCCGGGCGCCGGCCTGGCCACCGCGCCCTACGTCGACATGGGCGCGTGGCCCACGCCGAGCATGCCCGCCATGGCCTCCGCGAGCGGGCTGAAGAACTACACCATGGCCTTCATCACCGCCTCGGGCTGCAAGGCGATGTGGTTCAACGCCTACGACCCGCGCGACGGCTGGGCCAAGGACCAGATCGACGCCGTCCGGGCGGCCGGCGGAGACGTCAAGGTCTCCTTCGGCGGTGCGAGCGGCATCGAACTCGCCCAGGCCTGCGGATCGGTGGACGCGCTGTACACCGAGTACGACGCGGTCGTCTCCGCGTACGGACTGAAGTACGTCGACTTCGACATCGAGGGCGCGGCCACCGCGGACCCGGCCTCCGTCGCCCGCCGCTCCCAGGCACTGGCCCGCCTCCAGCAGGCCCACCCCGGGCTGCGGATCTCGCTGACCCTGCCGGTCCTCCCGGAGGGCCTGACCTCGGACGGCCTGAACGTGGTGAAGTCGGCGCGCGACGCCGGGGTCGACCTCGACGTGGTGAACGTCATGGCCATGGACTACTACCGCGGCATCGACTACGGCGACGCGGCCGTCCAGGCCGCCCAGAGCACCTTCACCCAGCTGAAGTCGCTCTACCCGGCCAGGACCGACGCCCAGGTGTGGGCCATGGTCGGAGTGACACCGATGCTCGGGCAGAACGACGACGGCCATGTCTACGACCAGGCCGACGCCCGCCAGCTGGTCGCCTTCGCCCAGGGCAGGCACCTCGGTGAACTCGCCTTCTGGGAGGCCACCCGGGACCGCAACGCCTGCACGGGCGCCCTGTACCAGTGCACCAACATCCCGCAGTCGCCGTACGAGTTCGCGAAGATCTTCGCGTCATACGCCGGCTGAGGACCGGCACGTCACGACCCCGAACCGCCGGTGCGACGGCGCCGCCCGGCCTTGATCCCGCGCAGGATCAGGCGCAGGCGCACCGGCGATTCGGGCACGTCCCCACGCTCCCACAAGGGTCTGACACCGGCCTCGGGCCGGAATCCGGCATGCTGCATAATGGTGGGCTTGCCCTTTTCTCCCGAACACGCGGGAAGGGCAGTACGTCCTCGCAGGTCCCCCGGACATCCACCATCGAAAGGCTCTCCCGCACCATGCCCCTGGCTCTGCTGGCCCTGGCCGTCGTCGCCTTCGGGATCGGCACCACCGAGTTCGCCACGATGGGGCTGCTGCCCCAGATCGCCCACGGGGTCGGCGTGTCCGTCCCGCACGCGGGCAACCTCGTGTCGGCCTACGCGCTCGGTGTCGTCGTCGGCGCCCCCGTGCTGACCGGCATCGGTGCACGCGTCCCGCACAAACGACTCCTGCTGCTCCTGTCCGGGCTGTTCGTGGTCGGCAACATCGCCTCCGCGCTCGCCCCGAACTTCGGCCTGCTGTTCGCCGCCCGGTTCCTGGCCGGCCTGCCGCACGGGGCCCTGTTCGGCGTCGGCGCCGTCGTCGCCTCCCGGCTGGTCGCCCCGGAGCGGGCCGCGCGCGCCGTGTCGAGGATGTTCCTCGGGCTCACCGTCGCCAACATCGTCGGCGTGCCGGCCGGGACCGCCCTCGGTCAGCAGCTCGGCTGGCGCTCCGCCTACGCCGCCGTCGCGGTCATCGGCCTGCTCGCCCTCGCCGCGCTGGCCCGCTTCGTCCCCCATCAGCCGCGCGGCGGCCAGTCCGGCATCCGCCACGAGCTGCGGGCCATGGGCAACCGGCAGGTCGCGATCGGCCTGGCCACGGCGGTCGTGGGCTTCGGCGGGTTCTTCGCCGTCTACAGCTATCTGGTGCCCATGCTGACCCACCTCACGGGCATCTCCGACACCTCCACCACACTGGTCCTCGCGCTCTACGGCGTCGGTATGACCCTCGGCACCCTCATCGCGGGCCCCCTTACCGACCGTGCCCTGCGCCCGACGATGTACGCGGGACTGGCTCTCCTCGGCACCGCTCTGGTGACGTTCTACTTCACCGTCCACAGCACGGTTCCGGCGCTGCTGACGATCACCTTCATCGGCGCGATGGGCGCCCTGATCACCACGCCCGTCCAGATGCTGCTCATGGCCAAGGCCAGGAACGCGCCGACGATGGCGGCCGCCTCCAACCACTCCGCCTTCAACCTCGCCAACGCGGGCGGCGCCTGGCTCGGCGGGCTGGCCATCTCCGCAGGCTGGGGATGGGCCTCGCCGAACCTGGTCGGCGCCGCCCTCGCCGCGGCGGGACTCGCGCTCGCCTTCGCCGGCGGCCTCATGGACCGCGGCGCCCGGCGGTCCGAGGTGATCACGGCGTCCATGCCGGGGACCTCACCGGAACCCGTGCACGCCGAGAGGGTCCGACCGGCGGGCGACGGCACGGCGCCCGGGGGCCCGGCGTAGGCGTACGGACAGGAGATGCGACCGTCGCATCTACGGACAATTCAGGCCGCCTTGGTGTGGCGAACGTCAGGTGCTGTGAAAAACGAACACTCTCCCCGCAGACCCGCGTACGCTCCGCGTGGAAGGAGGGAGCCATGGCCGCTCACGCGAAAGCGATCGGGATCTGGTGGCTGGCCACGATGACCGCGGTGACCACGGCCGTCATCGCGGTGGTCCTCGTCGTCCAGGCCTCCTCCGGCGAGGCCTCCCCGCCGGCATCGGAGACCCCGCCGGTCACGGCACATCCGACGCCCGCGACCCCGTAGGGGGCGTAGGGACTCCCGGCCGGGGTGCTCACCATTCGCCCAGCGCCTGCCGGATCTCCCGCGCACGCGGGGAGCCGAGCTTCGTGTACAGCTCCAGGGCCTCCCGCAGATGGCGTTCGGCCGGTGCGGGCTTCCCCTCGGTCCGCAGCACGGCGGCCGTTCCGACATGGGCCCGGGCCTGTTCCTCGTACTCCTCGATCCCGCCGGCGACCTCCAGCGCCGCCGCGTGCGCGCCCAGGGCCTCGGCCTCACGCCCGAGCCCGTGCAGCGCCTCGCCGAGGCCGTTGAGAGCACCGGCCTCGCCATAGCGCTCGCCGATGCGGCGGAACAGGTCCAGGGCCTCCCGCTGGTGCCCGGCCGCCTCCTCGTGCCGGCCCAGACCGCTGAGGGCGTTGCCCAGGTTGGTGAGCGCGTGCCCCGTTCCGGACGCGTTCGCCAGCCGGCGAAAGAGTGCCAGCGCGCGCTCGAAGTGCCCTGCCGCGGCCGTGTGGTCGCCCAGCCGTGCCGTCAGGATGCCGAGGTTGCCGAGGGCGCTGGCCTCGCCGACGGGATGCCCCACGCCGCGGTACAGCTCCAGGGCCCGCTCGTAGCGGTGCACCGACGCCTCGAAGTCCTCCAGCAACTCCAGCACGATACCGAGGTTGTTGAGCACGTCCGCCTCGCCGTGCGCGTCACCGACCGAGCGGAACAGCGCGACCGCCCGCTCGTGCTGCTCGGCCGCCTCCCGGTAGCGTCCGCGCAGTTCGTGCAGGACGCCCACGTTGGTCAGGTGCCGGGCCTCACCCGCCGCGTACCCGATGCGGTGGCACAGGTCGAGGGCGGTGTCGTGCAGCCGCTGCGCGCTGTCGTAGTCCCCGAGCCGTCGGTGCACGGCGCCGAGGCAGACCAGGACGTCGGCCTCTCCGCGCGCGTCCCCCACCGACCGCGCGGTGCGCAGCGCGTATGTGTGCACGGTCAGGGCGTCCGTGTAGTGCCCGGACCGCTCGTAGTGGCGGTGCAGGGTCGTGGCGATCCGCACGGTGTGCCCGGACGGGCCGGGTTCCTCGGTGCGCGAGCACAGGGCCACCAGCGTGGGCTGTGCTGCGTCGAGCCAGGCGCGGGCCTCCTCGGCCGTCCGCAGCGGCGGCAGCCCGGTGCCGGGCCGGTCGACGGCGGGACGCAGATGGCGCTCGGCCGGGTAGAGGACGTCCATCGCGGTGGCCGCCGCGGCCAGCGAGTGGTCCAGCAGCCGGGTCACGGCGGCCGTGCGCCGCGCCGCCGTGTCGTGCAGGGCGGCGAGTTCGGCCGCGTACGCCCGCAACAGGTCGTGCATGCCGTACCGGCCGGCGGCGGTGCGGTTCAGCAGATGCGCGCCCGCCAGCACCTCCGACGCCCGTCGTACGGCGTCCACCGACTCCCCGGCCATCGCGGCGGCGGCGTACACGTCCGTGTCGGGGCCGGGGTGCAGGCCCAGGAGCCGGAAGAGCCGGGCGGGCAGCTCGGCGAGGCGGGCGTAGGACCAGGAGAAGACGGCGCGTACGGCGGCCCGGGGATCGTCGCCGGAGTCCAGCAGGTCCAACCGCCGCTGGTGGTCGTGGAGTTCGGCGACCAGACGGGCGAGCGGCTCGGCGGGCCTGGACAGCACCAGCTCCGCCGCCACCCGCAGGGCCAGCGGCAGTCGTGCGCACTGCTCGGCCAGATCGACGGCGACGGAGCGCTCGGCGTCGGCCCGCTCGCCGATCAACGCCCCCAGCAGTGAGAGGGATTCGTCGAGGGAGAGCGCGTCGAGCACCACACGGTGCGCGCCGCTGACCGAGACGAGGGCGCCCAGGGAGTCCCGGCTGGTGACCAGCGCCCGGCAGTCGGGGCTGCCCGGAAGCAGATGCCTGACCTGGGCGGCGGACGCGGCGTTGTCCAGGACCACCAGCAGCCTTCGGCCGTCGAGGGCCGTCCGGTAGCGCGCCGCCCGGTCCTCCAGGCGTAGCGGGATCTCCTGCCTGGGGACGCCGAGGGCGGTGAGGAAACCGCACAGCGCCTGGCCCGCGGACAGCGGCTCGTGGGGGTCGTAGCCCCGCAGGTCGACGTACAGCTGCCCGTCGGGGAAAGCCGCCCGGGACCGGTGTGCCCAGTGCACCGCGAGCGCGGTCTTGCCGACGCCCGCGGTGCCGGAGAGCGCGGCCACGACCGCCGCGGTGGCGCCGTCACCACCGCTTTCCGCGATCAACGCAGCGGTCAGCTCGGCGAGGTGGGCGGCGCGTCCGGTGAACGGCCGTATGTCCATGGGTAACTGGGCGGGGACGGGTGCGGCAGGCTTCGGTGGGACCGGCGGCCGCCTTCCTTCGTCGCGGCTCGCCAGCTCCTCGTAGGCTGCGCGCAGTTCGGGCCCGGGCGGCAGATCCAGTTCCTCGGCCAGTCGCTTGTGGATCTCGGAGTAGACGACGGTCGCGTCGGCGGCCGAGCCGGCGGCCGCGAGAGAGCGCATCAGGACCACGGCCAGCGGCTCGGACAGCGGGTGGTCGGCGAGTACGGCCCGCAGCAGCTCCGGCACCCGCTCCGGGCTGCCCTCTCGCAGACAGGCCCGCGCCCAGACGAGCGCCGCCTCGACGCGCTCCTGGCCCCAGACCGTCCGCATCCGCTCGGCCCAGGCCCCGGGCAGTCCCGGCAGCGGGGCTCCCCGCCACAGCCGCAGCGCCTCGTCGAGCAGGTCCACACGCTCCGCGTCGGGGCACAGCGGCTCACGCCCGCGCGCGACCAGGGAACGGAACCGCGCCAGATCGATGGCGTCCTCGTCCGCGTCCAGCACATATCCGCCGGAGACCTTGCCCAGCCGGATCGACGCCTCACCCGCCGCACGTCCGCCTTCCGCGGCCTCGTCGAGGAGCCGTCGCAGGCGGCTGATGTGGGAGTAGACGACGGAGCGCGCCCCGTCCGGCGGATCGCCGTCCCAGAGCCGGCCGACCAGCGTCTCCACGGGGACGGGCCGCCCGGCGTCCGCCGCCAGCGCGGCGAGGACCGCGCGTCTGCGCGGTTGTCCCAGGTCCACCCCGGTTCCCGCGGCGCGCAGTTCCAGCGGCCCGAGCAGAAGCAGCTTCAACGCCCCTCCATCACAAGATTTTCGCAAGACGGATCCTAGATCGTCATATGAGTGGTCGTCAGGTCGACGGCCGGACCGACTGTCTGCGCGACAGCGATGCCGAAGAGTGTGAAGAGGGGAAGAACCACGTGAAGGTTCGCAACTGGGCCACGTCACTGGCCGTCCTGGGCCTGGCCGCGGCGGGCACCGCGATCGCCACTCCCGCGAACGCGGCCGGCTGCTACGGATCGTCCTGCGAGGGCAAGGACCCCGCCACCTACTGCCAGAGCGACGCCATCACACCCTCCAACGGCGCCATCTGGCTCGGCGCGGCCTATGTGGAACTGCGCTACAGCCCCAGCTGTCGCGCGGCCTGGGCGCGGATCTCGCAGGCCAGCTGGGTCCCGCAGGACCAGCACGCCCCCACGGTCACCGTCCACCGCACCAGTGACGGCAAGGAGTACTCCTGCGCCGTGGCCTCCGGCTCGACGGGCTGCTACACCAAGATGGTCAACGACATCGACGTGAAGTCGTACGCGAAGGGCTTCTACGACGGCGGAGCGCGGACGTGGAGCGGCTCGACCGGTTCCTACTGATCACCCGTCGGAACGAACGCCGTACGGAGGAGTAGCGATGAGAAAACGCCTCATGCCGGGGGTCGACACGGAGTTCGGCCGAGTGCCCGCAGTACCCGGTGCCGTAGGCCGGTGGTGAGCGTCCCTGTCGCGCCGCCACGGGGGAGCGGCGTGACAGGGGCGCCCGGTGCGTCAGGACGCCGCGTTCATCAGGTCCAGGGCGCTCTGCTGGCGGGCGGCGTCCGTGGAGTCGACCGGGCCCGCCCAGTGGAGCCCGTACGCGTCCAGGGCGTTGCGGTCGGCCGCATGGGCGGAGTCGGCCTGGCGGGCGATGTACGAGGTGTAAGGGCGGTCCGGCAGCCGCGAGTTGAAGGCACTCAGCCCACGGATGTACGCCCCCTTGAAGGAGGGCCCGTCGCCCCCGCAGCCGTCGGCCTCGCACGGTTCCCGAAGAATGCCGCCGGAGTTGAGGGACGCGGAGGTGGTCGAGGCGTCCCCGATCTGCCGGCCGGCGGTCAGCAGGGCCGAGTCACCCGTCGCGCGGTACAACTCGGCCAGCCCGCCCAGAAGAACACCCTGGTTGTACGACCATGCCGTCGACCCGTTGTTGCCGCACGTCGACAGGTCGATGCCGTCGTTGACCAGATGCGACCCGTTGATCATGCCGCTCGCCCGGAACCACGACCACTCCGCGTTCGCCCGGCCCAGATAGACGGTGTCGCCGCCGATCCGGTTGTGCAGGGCCGCGTTCAGCTCCAGGTAGAGGGAGTTGGCGATGGCGTTCTTGTACGTCTTCGCCGTGCTCCACCACACTCCGCCGCCGCACGTCGAGTCCCAGTACCGCGCCATGTGGTCGGCGTCGGCACGAGCGGTGTCCAGATAGCGGCTGTCCCCGGTCAGGTCGTACGCGTCCACCCAGGCGAGCCCCCACCAGCCCGTGTCATCGATGTAGTCATTGCGGAACTGGCCGCCCTGAGAACCGAGTTGGCGGTCATAGGTGGTGGAGACGGCGTAGGAGTAGCTGCCCATCCCGGTGACGCGGATGTTGTCGATGACCGCGGTGAGGGCGTTGGCGGAGTTCCACCAGCCGGTGGTGTCGAACAGCCCCGTGGAGGTGTTGTACGACTGCATCAGCGCGGTGGCCGCGGCCGTGGGGCGGCTCCACGCGTTCCAGGTGGTGCGGGCCCATGCCGTGCAGGCGATCTCGTCCCGGTCACCGGCCTTGCCGCAGGCGCGCAGCGCGCCGACGCCGAGACTGTTCCAGTCGTCGACGTTGTACATCAGCGTGCGCCAACCCCGTTGCCCCGCGGGGATGGTGGTGTCGCCCAGCTTGCTGCCCGAGCTCCAGGTGCGGCCCCCGTCGAAGGAGCGGTCGAGCCAGACCTCGTCGGTCGGGCTGCCGTTGGTGATCGAGGCCCAGCCCATCGCGTCGGTGTCGTCGAAGTGGAGGGTGATGCCGCGGGCGTAGATCGTGGTGCTGACGGGCTGCCGGTCGTCCGGGGACAGGGCCGGGTCGCGGGTGTCGCAGTACTTGTTGCAGACCGTCGCGGCGGCGGCGGCCGTACCGGTGGTGACCGGGAGCAGAAGCGCGAGCATCGCGATGAGGATGAGGCCGACGACGCGGACGCGTCTTGGCGTGGGGATCATGCCGAACTCCCTGGACGTGGGGGATGTTGAGGAGGAGCCGGATACAGGCGTTGGTCAGGGCGTGAGGTAGCAGGTCTTGCGCACGCCCGGCAGCGGGTCGGTGCCGAAGGCCGCGGTCGTGCAACTCGTGCCGCCGGTGAAGGACTTGTAGTCGAAGCTGCCCCGCGCGCCGTAGGCCACGGTCCCCAGCCCGCCGAAGGCGCAGGTGCCGCCCTCGTCGGAGCACGCGGTGGCATAGCCGGGCGGGCCACCCGTGGCGGTGTAGCAGGCCTTGGACTCCCCGTGGATCGGGTCGCCGCCGAACGTGGAGTTGCCGCACGGGGTGTCGCCGGTGGCGGTGATCGTGGTGAACGCCCCGAAGGCGCCGTACACGACCGGCTGTCCGGCGGCGGCCGGGCAGGTGCCGCCCTCGGCGACGCAGACGGTGTAGCCGGGAGGACCGCCTGCGGGCGGGAGGTAGCAGGACTTGGCGACGCCGTCGATGGGATCGCCGAAGTGGGCGTTGGCACAGGCGACCGAGCCGCTCGTGACCTGGTGGGCGAAGTCGCCGTTCGCGCCGTAGGCCACATCGCGGTTGTAGCCGGGCACGGAGCAGGCGCCGTTCTCCGCCGCGCACACGGTGTAGCCGGGCGGGCCGCCCGCGTCGGCGACGTAGCAGGACTTCAGGATGCCCGCCGCGGGGTCCCCGCCGAAGGAGGCGCTGGCGCAGGGCGTGCCGCCGGTCACCGTCTTGTACGTGTACGTCCCGGCGCCGTAGGCCACCGAGCGGGTTCCGCTGAAGGAGCAGGTGCCGCCTTCGCCGGCGCACCGGGTGTAACCCGCGCGCAGCGCACCGCTGGTGGCGGGGTCGGCGGGTGCGGGCGGGTCGCCGAGTCCGGAGGCGGTCACGGTGTAGCTGCCCGCGGCGACGCCGGTCAGGTAGACGTAGGTGTCGTCCTGGCTCGCGCCGGTGATCCCGGCGGTGGGGGTGAAGGTGCCGTTGCTCCAGACCGTGGCCCCGTTCACGGCCACGGTGATCGTGCCGCCGGCCTTCGGGACGCCGATGCGGCCGGTGGTGCCGGACGGACTGGTGAGCTGCGCCCAGTAGGTGCCGGCGTTCCGGTCGCGGGACCATGACGCGTTCACGGCGCCCTCGGGCATGGTGATGCGGCCCTGGGCGTTGCTCAGATCGCCGGGGTGCGGGACGAAGCGGTACGAGTGGGCGACGGACTCGGGTGCGATGCCCAGCACGTCGAAGGTGAGCGTGGAGGTGGGCGCCGTGGACCAGCCGTGGGCCAGGCTCATGAACGAACCGCCGTAGGCGAGACCGCCGTCCGCCTTGACGCCCTCCCAGAAGGTGCTGCGGGTGCCGATGTCGCTGTCGAGCATATGGCCCCAGGTGCGCCGGATCTGGTCCAGGGCGGTGTAGTCGTCATTGGCGGCGAACCGGGCGTTGAGCTCCATCCCGCCGGCGAACGGGGAGACGTTGCCGCCCCATTCGGGAGTGGTGGGGCCGTACGCGCCCCAGTTCTTCCCGAGACCCGCCACGACACTCTTCGCCTTGGCCGTGGAGTCGGTCAATCCGTACCAGACGGCGAGGGAGTTGCCGTCCTGCGGATACAGACCGCTGCTCGGGTTGTCCTTGTACATGCCCTTCGAGGCGTCCCACAGAAGGGAGTTGGCCGCGCTTCTGATGGCTGCCGCCTTGGTGACATAGCTCGCGGCGAGCGTGCTGTCCCCCTCGACCGCGGCCAGGGTCGCGCCACCCTTGAGCGCGGCGAACAACAGCGCGTTGGCGGAGATGTTCTCACCCCCCTGTCCGACCCGGGCCCAGTCCTGCGTACGGGTCACGTCGAGCAGGTTGTCGGCGCCGACCTTGCCGAGGATGAAGGCCATCCCGCGCTTGTAGTTCGTCCATTCCGAGTCCAGCCAGGCGCGGTCGCCCGAGTAGGTGTAGTACGTCGAGGTGCCCAGCAGGGTCCAGGTGTGGTAGGTGTCCGACCCGGTGAGGTTGAACGGCGGCCCCGACCACGGGATCTCACCCTCCGCCGACTGCGCGTCGTACATCGTGGTCAGCGCGTTGCGGGTCGAGGTGAGATCGCCCGAGTAGGCGTACTGCGTGGGTACGGCGATGCCCAGGTCCCCGGGCCACACCGTACGGTCGCGCTTGGCACCGTCGACCAGGACGGAGTCACCCACGCCGACGGTGGCACCGTTGTCCCACTCCGACGCCGGCGGGGGCCAGGCGCGGCCCTGGTCGGAGGCGATGGTGTCGAGCTGGACCGTGTAGGCCCCGGCGTACCAGATTCTGTTGAGCAGGTCGTCGCTGGAGTGGAAGTAGTTGGCGTAGTCGGCCGGGTCGGACTTCCCCGGAGCGGCGGTGAAGTCGAGGCTGACGCCGCTCAGATCCACCCATCCCGAGGTGTCGAGGAAGACCGTCAAGTAACGGAAACCGCCCCGTAGTCGAGCGGTGGGCATGGTGTAGGTGCCGCCCGCGGTGACCGCGGTGTGGAGAGCCCCGTCCTCGCCGCCCCGGCCGCTGCTCAGGTCGCTGTTGGCGCCCACGTACAGCGACGACTCACTGAAGGCCAGCCCGACCCGCTGACCGCTGTCGCTGGTACCGCCGAAAGACAACGTTGCCAGGCCGCCGACCTCCTTGCCGAAGTCGAGCGTGACGGAGGACCCCGAGCCGGAGATCCGCGTCGGCTGCCCGCTCAGCACGTTCTGCGGGTTCGCCACGGAGCCGGAAGTGGCGTACACGGCCGTCGGCTTGACGGTGCGGGAGGTCGGCGAGTAGTTCAGCGCGTCGGCCGCCGCCTGAGGGCTCGCGCCCGAAACGGCCGGCTCGGCCATGGCCGCGGGGGAGGGCCCGCCGACGGACGGCACGACGGCCGTCACCAGGGCGGCGAGCGCCACGGCCACGGCGAGGCCGAGCGGGCGCCGACGGCGGGGGAGCCGGTTCGACGGGGGACGGCGGCGCATGGGGACCTCCCGGTGAGGTGCGGTGACATGGTGGGCTGGCTGAGTTGAGATCTGAATCGATTCAATTCCTTCGGTCGCTACGGCCTGGGCCCTGAAGGGGGATGGAGGGTGAGGGAATGGTGAGCCTGTGAGGCGCCCGCCGAAGTGGCACTGATGATGGGCGCCTCCCAAGTGCGTGTCAACCCATCGGGTTCATTGTCAACTCAACGGCACCAGAAGCGACTTGAGGCATTGACAGACTCTGCTCGTAACGATTCACTGCCCGGGAAAAGGTATGAACCAATCGCAGGGGTCCGGCTGTCCGGCCAGGTGTGCAAGCGGTCAGCGTGCGAATTTCTCGATGGCGGCGGGCGTGACGGGGGTGAAGAAGTTGACGAGGTTGCCGTCGGGGTCGCGGAAGAGCAGGGAGCGGTTGCCCCAGGGCATCGTGGTGGGCCCGGCGACGAAGTCGGTGACGAAGCCGGTCAGGTTCTGGTGGACGCGGTCCACGTCGTCGACGAGGAATTCGGTGATCACGCTGCGGTTGTCCGCCGGGCGCGCGGAGCCCGGGGCGAACAGCGGGACGGTGCGGGTGCCGGCGATCGCGAGAGTGGCGCCCGCTGTCCTGAGTTCGGCGAAGTCCTCGGTGGCCCAGGTCGCCTGCGCCCCTGTGGCCCGCTCGTAGAACTCGACGAGGCGTGCCACGTCGCCGGTGATGATGCGGATCGAGACGAAGTCCATGGGAATCTCCTTGGCCGTGCTGAAGGCGTGCATGTCGCAGGCTAGGAGAAATAGGGGACAGAATCGGTCCTGTATGGGCGCTAGGCTGCGAACATGCCCCGACCCACCGGCCGCGTGCTGACACTCCTGGAACTACTGCAGTCGGGCGGCACCCGCACGGTGGCCGAGCTCGCCGACCGTCTCGGCGTCGAAGGGCGCACCGTACGGCGGTATGTGGACCACTTGATCGACCTGGACGTGCCCGTGGAGTCGGTGCGCGGCCGCTACGGCGGGTACCGGCTGGCTCCCGGGTACCGACTGCCCCCGCTCATGCTCAGCGACGACGAGGCGCTGGCCGTACTGCTGGGCCTGGTCGCGGGCCGCCGGGCGGGGCTGACAACGACGGAACGCACGGCGAACGAGACGGCGTCGGCGAAGATCCGGCGTGTGCTGCCCCAGCGCATCGCCCGCCGGCTCGACACCCTCCTGGAAGCGCTCGCCTTCACGGATCAGCCCGGCGAGCCGGACCACCCGGACGCCGGGGTCCTGCTCGCCGTCGCCGACGCGGTGCGCCACCGCCGGCCGGTCGCCGTCCGCTACACCGACCGCGACGGACGGCGCAGTGAACGCACGCTGCACCCCTGCGGGATCGTCGCCCATGGCAGCCGGTGGTACGTCACGGGCAAGGACCCGCAGGTCGACGAGGACCGGACCTTCCGGCTCGATCGCATCGCGGACGTGCGGACCCTGCCCGGCTCGTTCGAGGCGCCCGAAGGTCCCGGTCCGGCGCAGCGCGTGCTGTCCGGCTTCGCCACGGCCGAGTACCGGTATGAGGTGACCTTGCGGATCCACGGGACCCCTGAGCAGATCCGCGCCCACCTGCCGGGCAGCGTCGCGAGCCTTGCGGAGCACGAACCGGCGGCCGCCCGGGACCCGGCGGCGGAACGCTGGCTGCGCGTGGAGCTACGGGCGGAACGGCTCGACTGGTTGCCTCCGGTACTCGCGGCACTCGACCGACCGTTCGTCATCGAGCGCCCCACCGAACTCCGCGAACTCGTCATCGCGCTCGCGGATCGCCTCACGTCCCGCGCCGGTCAGGCATGAGGGTGAGGAACCGGGGTGGGGAATCGGACCCCGCGGACTGCCGGGTTGCCGGGTTGCCGGGTCAGGACGTTTGCCTCTGCGTGAGCCTGTCCAGTCTTCCGCTGGGACCTCACACCGGCGCACGGCACGGACGGCGCCGACGGCCCGGGAGGTTGACGGTCGTGGAGCCGCAGATCATCGTGAGTCTGGCGTCAACGGGAGTCGCCGGGGTGGCGGTCGCCGCGAGCCTGGTGACGGCACTGCTCTCCCTGCGCGCCCAGCGGGAAAACACCCGCGCCACGCTCGACGCCCAGGAGCGGCTGGCCGCCGTGCAGGAACGCGCGCTCCAGGAGCGATCACACGCTCAGGACCTACGCGACAAGCGAGCAGGGCCGTATCTCGCCTTGATCGAGTGGGCCGTCCAACTGCTCGGAGCGCTGGACGAGTTGGATGAAGTCGCCAAGCCGTTCCTGTCGGTCGAGGAATGGAACATCGACCCAGAGGTCGACAACCTTCTCGACCTCTACGCCTCCGACCTCATCCACGTCCGCTACGCGGCCCTCCGCGGCAAGCTCATCGGGCTCGTCGCCGCGGACGTCCCCCGGCTTCCGGAGTTGGTGACCTGGACGGAGTCGGACGGAGAACTCGGCGAGGTCCGTGTGGAAACCGGACCGGCATACGGCGACTGGGCCGCCCGAGCGGAGGCGCGCAGGCCGTTGATGGACGACGCCATCGACCTCATCGCGCAGGTCCGGGCCGAACTGCAGGGGAGAACCAGTCGCGGATACTTCATCATCCTGCGGTTGTCCTAGAGGGTCCGGGAGTGATTGCCGCTCGGTGCCGGCGTGGGAGCGCCGGCCAGGGTGGCCGCCCGGGGCCGCCCGCGCCGAGCCGGCGTGGAAGGCCGGCTCGGTCACGCGCCTGCGGAGCAGGAGGGCGCAGACGCCTACTCGCCGCCCTTGTCGACCAGTTCGATCAGGGCGTCGGCTGCCGGAGCCGAGGACGCCGGGTTCTGGCCGGTGATCAGCAGGCCGTCGCGCAGGACGTAGGGCTGCCAGTCGTCGGTCTTGGAGTAGATGCCTCCGAGCTTGCTGAGTTCGTCCTCGACCAGGAAGGGGACGATGTTCGTGAGCTGGACGGCCTCCTCCTCGGTGTTGGCGAAGCCGGTGACCCTCTTTCCTGCCACCAGCGGGCTGCCGTCCTCGTTGACGGTGTGCCGCAGGACGCCCGGCGCGTGGCACACCAGCGCCACCGGCTTGCCGGAGCGGAGGGTGGTTTCGATGAGTCGCGCGGAGTCGGTGTCCTCGGCCAGGTCCCACAGGGGTCCGTGTCCGCCGGGGTAGAAGACGGTGTCGAAGTCGCCGGCCGAGACCGAGTCGAGGCGCACGGTGTTCGCCAGTGCGTCGCCCGCCTCGGCGTCGGCCTCGAAGCGCCGGGTGTCGTCGGTCTGGAATCCGGGTTCGTTGCTCTTGGGGTCCAGCGGCGGCTGTCCGCCCTTCGGTGAGGCGAGGGTGATCTCCCAACCGGCCTCCTTGAAGCGGTAGTACGGCGCCGCCAGCTCCTCCAGCCAGAACCCGGTCTTGTGGCCGGTGTCTCCCAGCTTGTCGTGCGAGGTGAGAACGATCAGAACCTTCATGACACACTCCTCATGTAATTAGACCAGTCTACTAGTCAGAGATGCAACGAGGCCTCCTGCTTGTGGCCCCTTTGCGGATGTCCTCTTTACAGATGCAGCAGCTTGCGGGTCACCGTGGTGACGGTGTCGAGCGGCTCCAGGCTGCGGTGGATCTTGGCCATGACGCTGGCGCCGAGCCACATGTCGTACAGGGCCTGTGCGACGACTCGGGCCTCGCCGTCGATCGAGAGGGAGCCGTCCTCCACGCCGTCGGCGATCGTCCGCTCGATGCGGTCGACGACGGCGCTCGTACCTTCCTTGAGGGCCAGGCGCATCGACTCGGACAGGTCCGCGACCTCGGCGCCGAGCTTCACGGCCAGGCACTTGCCCTGGCACTCCTCGACGCTCTGCGTCTGGCGCCACTGCTGCCAGTAGGCCATCAGCCGCTCGGCAGCCGACTCGCCTGATGGGGCGAGAATCCCGTCCATGTCCGTGAGGTAGTCCGCGAAGTAGCTCTGCAGGAGCGCCTCGCCGAAGGCGTCCTTCGAGGCGAAGTAGTGATAGAAGGACCCCTTCGGTACGCCGGCCTCCGCGAGCACCTCATTGATACCGACAGCGGAGTAACCCTTGCGGGCCATGATCCGCTGGGCGGTGTCGAGGATGATCCGACGGGTGTCTGTGTTCCGTGTGGTGACCGGCATGGGTGAAACCATAGCATCGAGTAGACCAGTCGTCTAGAGCCGCCCCATGCGACACGTCGACAGCTTGTGGTCGCTCGCGCGCGAGGCGGTCCACGGGGCCCGGGGAAGGGATTCGGGCGAACACGGTTTACTCTGCTGCCCCTGAACAGCTTTTCGAAACCCAGCACTTGGGAAAGGTGTCCCGCGATGTCGCTGAGCCCCGGCGATCCGGAGTCCATAGGCGGCTATACGCTCACCGACCGGCTCGGCAGCGGCGGCATGGGCGTGGTGTACCTGGGCAGTTCGGACTCGGGGCGGCGGGTCGCGGTGAAGCTGGTGCATCCGGCGTATGCGCAGGACGAGGAGTTCCGGACGCGCTTTCGCCAGGAGGTCGCCGCGGCCCGCCGGGTGAGCGGGGCGTTCACGGCTCCGGTGGTGGACGCGGACCCGGACGCCGTGCAGCCGTGGATGGCCACGCTGTACGTACCGGGCCGCACCCTGGCGGACGTCGTCGCCAAGGACGGTCCCTTGGGCGGGCGCGAACTGCGCGTCCTGGCCCTGGGGTTGGTCGAGGCGCTGCGGGACATCCACCGGGCCGGTGTCGTCCACCGCGATCTCAAGCCGAGCAACGTCCTCATGGCCGAGGACGGACCGCGTGTCATCGACTTCGGCATCTCGCACGCGGTCGACAACGAAGCCCTCACCATGACCGGCCGGTTGATCGGCACCCCGCCCTTCATGTCCCCGGAGCAGTTCGTCGCGCCACGGGACGTCACCGGGGCCTCGGACGTCTTCTCGCTCGGCTCGCTCCTGGTGTACGCGGCCAGCGGCAACCGTCCGTTCGACGCGAGCAGCCCGTATATGACGGGGTATCAAGTCATGTACGAGGCGCCGGACCTGGACGGGGTCGCCGAGCCGCTGCGGGGCGTCGCCGCACGCTGCCTGGACAAGGACCCGGCCGCCCGGCCCGAACTGGAGGAACTGCGCGATCTGCTGCGGGCGTTGCCGGACACCGTTCCGCCGTCCGTGACGCCGGCGTCCGTCGAGGCGGCACCCCACCACCGGGTGCCGCGTGGACGGCCCGTTCCACCGGGTGCCGCCGAGGGCGGGACGAACGGCGCCGGCGGGGGAGAGGACAGCACCCGGATCCGTGACGGACGCCGAAAGCGGCGTGTTCTCGTGGGCCTCGCCGCGGCGCTGGCCGTCAGCGGGGTGGGCGTCGCGGTGGTGAAGGCGGGAGCGGACCGGAACGACTCCGCCCAGTCGCCCACGGCCCCCACGTCCCGCGCCGCGACGTCGCCGTCCGCGCCCGCCTCCCCCCAGGTGACCCTGCCGCCGAAGCACGTACCGTGGGACTACCAGATCGGCGGGGTGTATCCCGTGCCGTCCGGCGTCCAGGTGGTGAGCCGGGATCACGACGACGAGCCCGCGCCGGGTGCCTACAGCATCTGCAACATCAACGCCTTCCAGGCCCAGGCGGACGAGGAGCGCGACTGGGCCCCCGACCTGTTGCTGCGCGGCGCGGACGGGAAGGTCGTCCATGACAAGGAGTGGGACGAGGCGGTCCTGGACATCCGCACCGACGCCAAGCGGCAGCGTATCGCCGCCAAGCTGAACGGCTGGATCGACGAGTGCGCGGCCAAGGGGTTCAAGGCCGTGGAGCCCGACAACTACGACACCTTCACCCGCTACCCGTCGTACCTCAGGGCGGGCCAGGCGGAGTCGCTGATGAAGTTGCTGTCGGCGCACGCTCACGGCAAGCACCTGGCCATCGCGCAGAAGAACGCCGTTGAACTCGTGGCCGACCGTGCCTCGGTGGGTCTGGACTTCGCCGTGGTGGAGGAGTGCGCCGAGTGGAACGAGTGCGGTTCCTACGCCGAGGCATTCGGCGACAACGTTCTCGTGGTCGAGTACACCGCGAAGGGTTTCTCCAAGGCGTGCTCCGCCTGGGGCGGCACCCTCAGCGTCGTCCGGCGCGACTCGTTGCTCGTGCCCAAGGGATCGAGCGGCTACCTCCGTCAGACCTGCTGATGTCCTGAGCGGTTCTGACCTCACCGTCCGTGATGGAGTGTCGCGTTGCGAATCTTGGAGCACGCTTTACGTGCCGCACGGAACTTCCGACCGCCCTGTCGTTGTCTGACAGGAAGTCGGGAGAAGGCCGGGCCCGTCCGGGGCCCGGGCGAGAGAGTGAGGCAGAGCGTGGGACGGCGCAAGGCTGGTGGCATAGGTGTCGCACTGGGCACGGTCGCGATGCTGGTGGGTGTGACTGCCTGTGGCGGAGGCGGGGGAGGCGGCGACAAGGCGAGCGGCGACGACGCGAAGACGTCGGGCAAGTCGAGCGCGAGTGCCTCTCCGTCGCCGACGAAGCCCGCGGGTCCGCCGATGCTGCTGGACACGATCACCCCGCAGACCGGAACCACGGTCGGTGTGGCGATGCCGATCTCGGTGATCTTCACCAACCCGGTGGCCGCCAAGGCGCGGGCCACGGTCGAGAAGCACATGAAGGTCAGCGCCTCGCAGCCGGTGGCCGGTGCCTGGCACTGGATGGGCGACCGGCGCGCCGACTGGCGGCCGAAGACGTTCTGGCCGTCCGGTACGACGGTGAAGATCGACGCCGACATGACGGGCGTCAGCAACGGCAACGGACGCTACGGCGTACACAGTTACACCCACACCTTCAAGATCGGCGACGATGTGCGCGCCGATGTCTCGGTGACCGGCCACACCATGAAGGTGACCCGCAACGGCAAGCTGGTGCGGACCCTGTCGATCAACGCGGGCAGCGCCCAGTTCCCGACGTGGGACGGCACGATGGCCGTCATCGACAAGCAGGAGAAGGTCCATATGACCTCCTGCAGCGTGGGCATCAGCTGCGACAAGAGCAGCCCCAACTACTACGACCTCACGCTGCCCTGGGACATCCACCTCACCCAGTCCGGTACGTATGTGCACTACTCGACCGGCGACCCGTACCCGGGCAGCGGCAGCGCCCGCGGTTCCCACGGCTGTGTCCATCTGTCCATGGCGGACGCCAAGTGGTTCTACGGCCAGGTCAAGCAGGGCGACCCCGTCACCATCACCGGATCGCCCCGCGGCAAGGCCCCGGCCGACAACGGCTACGCCGACTTCAACCTGAGCTGGAGCGAGTGGCTCACGGGCAGCGCTTCGGGGGAGGCGACCACCGCGACCCTGTGACGCGCCGCCGAGGGGGTGACCCCCTGGCGCCCGCCGTGATCGCCGGCATGTCCTGAGCGGGGGCCGTCGTCCCGTACGACGGCC
>NZ_JBEXCS010000042.1:0-75465 GCF_040605395.1 Streptomyces sp. NPDC005648
ATCGGGTGCCGCCCCTCCACGCATGTCCGCGTTACGCCGCCAGCCTCGCCAGAGCCGCGTCGATCCTGGCCAGGGTCTTCTCCTTGCCCAGGACTTCGAGGGACTCGAAGAGGGGCAGACCGACCGTGCGGCCGGTGACGGCGACGCGGACCGGGGCCTGGGCCTTGCCGAGCTTGAGGCCATGGGCCTCGCCGGCGGCCAGGACGGCCTCCTTCAAGGACTCCGCCGAGGCCCAGTCGGCCGACTCCAGCTTCTCCCGGGCCGTGCGGAGCAGGTCGTCCGAGCCCTCCTTCATCGCCTTCGTCCAGGACGGCTCGTCGAAGACCGGCTCGGCGAGGAACAGGAAGTCGACGTTGTCCGTGATCTCCGAGAGGACCTTCAGACGGGTCTGGGCGTGCGGGGCGATCGCCTGCCACTTCGACTCGTCGAAGGACTCCGGCGCCCAGGGGGCGAAGGGGGCCCGCAGCCAGGGAGCGCAGCGCTCCGCGAAGTCCTTCACGTCCAGCAGCCGGATGTGGTCGCCGTTGATCGCCTCGCACTTCTTCAGGTCGAAGCGGGCCGGGTTGGGCTGCACATCGGCGACGTCGAAGGCCGCCACCATCTCCTCGACGGTGAAGATGTCCTTGTCGGCGCTGAGCGACCAGCCGAGCAGGGAGAGGTAGTTGAGCAGGCCCTCCGGCAGGAAGCCGCGCTCGCGGTAGAGGTTGAGCGAGGACTCCGGGTCACGCTTGGAGAGCTTCTTGTTGCCCTCGCCCATGACGTAGGGAAGGTGCCCGAACTCGGGCGTCCGCCGGGCGATGCCCAGCTCGGTCAGCGCCTTGTAGAGGGCGATCTGGCGGGGGGTGGAGGAGAGCAGGTCCTCGCCGCGCAGGACGTGGGTGATCTCCATCAGCGCGTCGTCCACCGGGTTGACCAGGGTGTACAGGGGCGCGCCATTGGCTCGTACGATCCCGTAGTCCGGCACGTTCTCCGGTGTGAACGTCAGCTCGCCGCGGACCAGGTCCGTGAAGGTGATCGTCTCGTCGGGCATGCGGAAGCGGACGATCGGGGTACGGCCCTGGGCCTTGTACTCCTCGACCTGCGCCTCGGTCAGGGCGCGGCAGTGGCCGTCGTAGCCCGAGGGCCTGCCGGCCGCCCGGGCCGCCTCGCGGCGGGTGTCCAGCTCGGCCTGGGAGCAGTAGCAGTGGTAGGCGTGGCCGGCGGCGAGGAGCCGGGCCGCGACATCGGCGTAGATGTCCATGCGCTGCGACTGGCGGTAGGGCGCGTGCGGGCCGCCGACCTCGGGGCCCTCGTCCCAGTCGAAGCCCAGCCAGCGCATCGCGTCGAGCAGCTGCTCGTACGACTCCTCGGAGTCGCGGGCCGCGTCGGTGTCCTCGATGCGGAAGACGAGCGTGCCCTGGTGGTGGCGGGCGAAGGCCCAGTTGAACAGGGCGGTGCGGACCAGGCCCACATGGGGGTTACCGGTGGGCGAGGGACAGAAACGTACGCGGACGGGTGCGCTAGCCACGCTTGACAACCTTGTTGGTGAGAGTGCCGATGCCTTCGATGGTGACGGCGACCTCGTCGCCGACGGTGAGCGGTCCGACGCCTGCCGGGGTGCCCGTGAGGATCACGTCGCCGGGGAGCAGCGTCATGGCCTCGGAGATGTTGACGATCAGGTCCTCGATGGAGTGGATCATCTCGCTGGTGCGGCCGAGCTGGCGCTGTTCGCCGTTGACCGTCAGCTGGACGGTGAGGTCCGAGGCGGTCTTCAGGTCCAGGCCGGTCTCCACCCAGGGGCCGAGCGGGCAGGAGGTGTCGAAGCCCTTGGCCCGGGCCCACTGCTTCTCGCGCCGCTGGACATCGCGGGCGGTGACGTCGTTGGCGCAGGTGTAGCCGAAGATCACGTCGGCCACGCGCTCACGGGGGACCTCGCGGCACATCCGGCCGATGACCACGGCCAGTTCGGCCTCGTGGTGCAGTTCCTGGGAGAAGGAGGGGTACTGGATCTCGTCGCCGGAGCCGATCACCGAGGTGGACGGCTTGAAGAAGGCGAACGGCGCGTCCGGCACCTCGTTGCCCAGCTCGCGCGCGTGCTCCGCGTAGTTGCGGCCGAAGGCCACCACCTTGTTGGGGAGCACCGGCGGCAGCAGCCTCACCTTGCTCACCGGGACCTTCGTACCGGAGAGCTCGAAGTCCGCGAACGGGATGCCCTTGATGATGTCGAGGACGAGTTCGTCCGGCTTGTCGCCCTCGACCGCGCCGAAGGCGACGTTCCCGTCGATGGAGAACCTGGCGATGCGCACGGGATCCTGCGCCCCTCACTTGAGCCGGCTGGAGTCTGACGCTCCAGGCTAACGCGCGAGAGGGCCGCCGACTTGCGCATTACCGCGTGTGGGTACCCCCGGGGATCATCCGCAGGAGTCCTGGGGGATCATGTGCGAGGAGGCTTGAATGATCAGTCGCCGGCGCGCGTACTACTCGGCGACGGAGGCCGTGACGGGGGCCTCGACGAGGACGGTGCGCTTGGGGTTGGCGGTCTGGGTGGGAAGATCGAGGGTGTGCTCCGGCTGCTCCTGGACCTGCAGCGCGTCGGCGCCCTCGAGGTGGGCCAGCGTGGTGCGGCGGGGGTTGGCTATGTTGCGGAACATCATCGTCGTCTTCACGGTTGTACTCGACCTTGTCCTCAGTCGGGGGCGGGAGTTGACAGTCACCTGCGTCGTGTAAAGCGTCAGGCTAAACATGCAATTCCCTGCGCAGGCCGCGAAGACCCCTTGATCAGCGTGTGAGTTTGCTCACGGCTCTATGGGCAAAGCGGTCAATTCAGACCCACAACTCACCCTACCGAAACGGACATTGGCCCCCTGAAGCCATCATTCCGCTCCTGATCATGGCGACTGGGACACCGCCCGTTCCCGTGCGACTCGCGGGCTTTCGTCCGTTATCGGTAGTCACCCTTCTACGTCTGGTGACCCGGCACTCACATGCTGTCACGTAGGTCACGGCTCGGCCCATGAGCCTTGTTGGAGATCCTGCACTGTGCTGGAATGCCACGGACCGCCGCAGGATCGAGCCGGCGCACAGGGGGCGCGAAGCAGCGCCGAGTGGCGGCGAGACAGGGGGAGCCAGCGCCGGTCACTCACGACCATCGGGGTGCGCATTCAGGGCGCTCCCTAACAACGCCGACACCGTGTCTTTCCGTTCACGCGGAGGGGCGCCTGGTCCAGAGGTTGCGACGCTAGTGCAGGGACGTTTCAAGAGGGATGGCAGCGCTTCGGCGGAGCCGGAGCCGCAAGGCGGGACAGGCCCCATGAAGGGCAGTTCCGCGCCCCAGCACGCCCAGAACCCGGGTCCGGCCCCGAGCGGGAACGGCGGTGAGCGCCCCGGCGCGTCCGCGTCCCCCGGATCGCCGACCCCCACTCCGCCGGTCAAGCCGTCGAAGGCCCCGACCGGCCCCGGCTCTCGCGTGGCGCTGCGCAACTGGCGCATCTCCACGCGCCTTGTGTCGCTCCTCGCGCTCCCCGTCGTGGCGGCCACCTCGCTGGGCGCGCTGCGCATCAGCGACAACATGGACGACATCCAGCAGCTCGACAACATGAAGCTGCTGACGGAGATGACCAAGCAGGCCACCGAGCTGGCCGCCGCGCTCCAGGAGGAGCGCGACCAGTCCGCCGGTCCGCTGGCGCACGGCTCCAAGGCGAGCGACTACACGGTCAAGGGCTACCGGGACAAGACCGACCGGGCCAAGACCAACTTCATCGACGCCGCCGAGGAGATCGACACCTCCCAGAAGGACGGCTCGCTCCAGGGCGTGCGCGAGAGCCTGGTCGGTGTGGTCAGCGACCTCGAACTGCTGACCCAGATCCGCTCCACCGCGTACGAGGCCAAGGGCAACTCGACCCAGACGGTCGAGGCCTACCACCGCCTCATCACCCACCTGCTGGACCTCTCGCAGGACATGGCCGAGGCCACCAGCAACCCCGAGATGATCCAGCGCACGCGCTCCCTGGCCGCCTTCTCCACGGCCAAGGAGTACGCCTCCATGCAGCGCGCGGTCCTCGCGGCGGCCCTCCCGGCGAACAACACCCAGTCCGGCGACCTCTCGTCGAACGACCGGCTCTACGCCCAGTCGGCGCTGGAGAGCCAGAAGTCCGAGATCCGCAGCTTCAAGGGCATCTACGGCACCGCCCAGGCGACCGAGCTGCTCAAGCCGATCGAGGACAACAACGCGACGATCACGGCCAGCGACAAGTACGCCAGCCGTGCCCTCGCCTCCCAGGGCGGCCTCGCCGACCTGCCGAAGCGTTCGTACCAGGACTGGGTGGACGACAGCTCGACCAAGATCGAGCAGATGAAGAAGATCGAGCACACCCTGCTCGAGGACATGGAGCAGAAGGCCCGCGAGCTGCGCTCCGCCTCCGAGCGCGAGGCGATCATCTCCGGTGCGCTGATCCTGCTCGTGCTCGGCGTCTCCCTCGTCGGCGCCTTCGTCATCGCCCGTTCCATGATCCGCTCGCTGCGCCGGCTGCAGGAGACCGCCAACAAGGTCGCCCAGGACCGTCTGCCCGAGCTGGTCGCGCAGCTGTCGGAGTCGGACCCGCAGGACGTCGACACCTCCGTCGAGTCGGTCGGTGTGCACTCCCGGGACGAGATCGGCCAGGTGGCCGCGGCCTTCGACGACGTCCACCGCGAGGCGGTCCGCCTCGCCGCCGAGCAGGCCCTGCTGCGGGGCAACGTCAACGCGATGTTCACCAACCTCTCGCGCCGCTCCCAGGGCCTCATCCAGCGTCAGCTCTCGCTCATCTCCGAACTGGAGTCCCGCGAGGCCGACCCGGACCAGCTGTCCTCGCTCTTCAAGCTCGACCACCTCGCGACGCGTATGCGCCGTAACGGTGAGAACCTCCTCGTCCTCGCCGGTGAGGAGCCCGGCCGCCGCTGGACCCGCCCGGTCCCGCTGGTCGACGTGCTCCGCGCCGCCGCCTCCGAGGTGGAGCAGTACGAGCGCATCGAACTGGCCGCCGTGCCGACCACCGAGGTCGCCGGCCGTGTGGTCAACGACCTCGTGCACCTCCTCGCAGAGCTGCTCGAGAACGCCACCTCGTTCTCCTCGCCGCAGACCAAGGTCAAGGTCACCGGTCACGCGCTGCCCGACGGCCGCGTGCTGATCGAGATCCACGACACCGGTATCGGCCTCTCCCCCGAGGACCTCGCGGCGATCAACGAGCGGCTCGCCTCGCCGCCCACCGTGGACGTCTCGGTCTCCCGCCGCATGGGTCTGTTCGTGGTCGGCCGGCTGTCGCAGCGCCACGGCATCCGCATCCAGCTGCGCCCGTCCGACTCCGGTGGTACGACCGCGCTGGTCATGCTGCCCGTGGACGTCGCCCAGGGTGGCAAGAAGCCGCAGGCCAAGCCCGGCCAGGGCGCCGGTGCCGCCGGCGGTCCGGCCGCCGCGCAGGCCGCAGCCGGTGTGGCCGCGGCTCGTCGGCAGGCCGCGGGCGCAGGTGCGCCGGGCGGTCCCGCCCTCGGCGCGGGTGCGCCCGGTGGAGCTCCGGGCGGCGCGCTCGGGGCCGGTGCGCCTTCCGGTGGCGGACTGCTCGGGACCGGTCAGGGGCCGCGAGCCGCGCTGCCGGGTGCCGGGAACGGCAACGGCCGTCCGGGCGCGCGTGGACCGCAGGGCGGTCAGGGTCAGCAGGGCCGGCCGGCTCCCGCGGGCGCCGGTGCCGGCTTCGGCGGCCAGGCGCCGGGTGCGCCGCAGGGTCTGCAGGCCGCCGGTATGGGCGGCCCGGGTCAGGACAGCTTCGGCGGCGCCCGTGGCGCCGTACCGCCGCAGTCCTCGGGCGAGGCCTCCGGTGGCGAGCAGGGCGGCCGGCGCGGTCGTCGGGCGCAGCTGCCCGGCCGCGGTGGTCCGCGGGCCGAGCTGCCCGGCGGCAACCAGCAGCCCCGTACGCCGAGCTGGAGCGACGAGAACGCGCAGCCGCCGGTGCCGCGCGCCTCCCTCGACACTCCGCGCGGCCATGACGAGACCTCCCGGATGCCGCGGATCGACGCGACCTCCGAGATGCCCGCGATTCCGCGCGGCAACGACCGTCAGGGTCCCGGATCCACGTCCGAGTTCCCGCGGTCCGACTTCGGTGCCCCGCAGCAGACGGGCCAGTTCGGCCGTCCGGGCGAGCAGTCGCCGCAGAACACCGGGCAGTTCCCGCGTCCGAATCTCGACTCCCCGCAGAACAACGGTCAGTTCGGCCGCTCTCCGCAGGACACCGGCGAGTTCCCCTACCCGGACTTCGGTGCCCCGCAGCCGAGTGCCAACGGGTCGCAGAACCCGGGCCAGTTCGTCCGCTCGGACGTCTTCGGCGCGCCGAACGGCCAGTCCGGACCGAACGGCCGCAACAACGCTGGCAACCCGGCGAACACCGGCCAGTTCGCGAGCCCGTCGGCCTTCGGCCCGAGCTCGACCGGGCAGTTCGCCACGCCGGGCTACGACGGCAGCTCCACCGGGCAGCACTCCCTGCCGGGCCGTCCCAACCAGAACGGCACCGGGCAGTTCGAGCGCCCGCAGAACGGCGCCGACTTCGGCGCCCCGCGTCCGCCGGTCCCGCCGCGTCCGCAGCAGCGGCCCGCCGTCCGTCCGGAGCCCGAGGCACTGCCGCCGGCGACCGGCCCGGGTGACGGTCGTACCCCGCTGTACGACACGCTCGAGACCAACTGGTTCCACGGCGGACCCAACGGCCAGCAGAGCAACGGCGGCAGCAACGGCTCGGCTCCGGCCCCGCAGCAGCCTCCGGCTGCCGCTCCCCAGCGTCCCGCGACCCAGACCTCGTCCTGGCGCACCTCTCCGAACGACGACCTCGTCCGGCAGGCGGAGCGCGTCAGGCAGCCGGCCGCGGGCGGCGTCACCACCTCCGGCCTGCCGCGCCGGGTGCCCCGGGCGAACCTCGTCCCGGGCACGGCTCAGCAGCAACAGCACCAAGCCGGTCCGCAGGTCTCGCGTGCGCCTGACGACGTACGCGGCCGGCTGACCAATCTCCGTCGGGGCATCGCACAGGGTCGTCAGGCCGGCAACGGCCAGACGGGCAGTTTCCCCAGCCCCACTCACCAGCAGGAGCGATAGTTGAGCCAGATGAGCCAGGCGGCACAGAACCTCAACTGGTTGATCACCAACTTCGTGGACAACACCCCCGGGGTGTCCCACACCGTCGTCGTGTCCGCCGACGGTCTCCTTCTCGCGATGTCCGAAGGCTTTCCTCGTGACCGCGCCGACCAGCTCGCGGCCGTCGCGTCCGGGCTCACCTCACTGACGGCCGGGGCTTCCCGGATCTTCGAGGGCGGCAACGTGGCGCAGACGGTCGTCGAGATGGAGCGGGGCTTCTTGTTTCTGATGTCCGTATCGGACGGCTCGTCCCTGGCCGTGCTCGCGCACCCCGAGTGCGACATCGGCCTGGTGGGCTACGAGATGGCGCTGCTGGTCGACCGCGCGGGCGCTGTGCTCACGCCCGATCTGCGCGCCGAACTGCAAGGCAGTCTGCTCCACTGAACCTCACCGGCACCACCCGCCTCACCAAATCACCGTCAGGCCGCCACAGTCCCCCCACCGGCCCCGTCAGACGGCTTGCCCGACCGACTTGCTGTCCCGCCCGGAGGATTCATGACCCCGCCCACCGCCTCTCATGATCCGTACGCGGAGCCGTACGAGGATGAGGGCGACCAGCCACTGGTTCGTCCGTACGCGATGACCGGTGGCCGGACCCGGCCGCGCTATCAGCTCGCCATAGAGGCACTGATCAGCACCACGGCCGACCCGGCAGCACTCATGGGGCTGCTCCCCGAGCACCAGCGCATCTGCCACCTCTGCCGTGAGGTCAAGTCGGTGGCCGAGGTGTCGGCGCTTCTGGCCATGCCGCTGGGCGTGGCCCGCATTCTCGTCGCGGACCTGGCCGAGGCCGGGCTCGTCGCCATCCACCAGCCGGGCGGCGACGAGACGACCGGTGCGCCGGACGTGACACTGCTCGAAAGGGTGCTCAGTGGACTTCGCAAGCTCTGACGGAGGGCGGGCGACCACCTCCGCGAAGATCGTGGTGGCGGGTGGCTTCGGTGTCGGCAAGACCACGTTCGTGGGTGCCGTCTCCGAGATCAACCCGCTGCGCACCGAGGCCGTGATGACCTCCGCTTCGGCGGGCATCGACGACCTCACCCACACCGGGGACAAGACCACCACCACGGTGGCCATGGACTTCGGCCGTATCACGCTCGACCAGGACCTGATCCTGTACCTCTTCGGTACGCCGGGTCAGGACCGCTTCTGGTTCATGTGGGACGACCTGGTCCGCGGTGCGATCGGCGCGGTGGTGCTCGTGGACACCCGGCGTCTGGCCGACTGCTTCCCGGCGGTCGACTACTTCGAGAACAGCGGTCTGCCCTTCGTGGTCGCCCTCAACGGCTTCGACGGACACCAGCCGTACCAGCCCGAGGAGGTGCGCGAGGCCCTGCAGATAGGCCCCGACACCCCCATCATCACGACTGACGCCCGCCATCGGGGCGACGCCAAGAGTGCGCTGATCACGCTGGTCGAGCACGCGCTCATGGCACGACTGAGATAGCACTCAAGTCAGCCATGCAATACGGCAGTTGTCGTAGACGCATCGGAGCCGACTGTGGCCTTTGACACGGTCGGCCCCGGTGTTCATAACGTTTCGGCAGAGGAATCGGGTGGTACGGCCACGGGTCGTTGCCAACTGGTGTCGCTGCGCACACAAAGGCCCCGTCTTTTGACGGGGCTCGCTCTTTATGACCGTTTTATCTGGGGCTTACATCACATGGAATCCGTGCTTTCCACTGTTTGGAAGAGCGCTGGTCGTCGTGCTGGAATGCCTGAACTGCCCAATAGTCAAAGACGTACTCAGTAGTACTGCGTACTCAGTGGCGTACTGGGCTCTGAGACACTGCGGCACAACGTTGGTGCCCGCCGCCGAGAGGTTGTTGGTCGAGTGAGGCGAAGCAAGAACGGTCCCGAGCCGTCGGCGCGGGGCAACTTCACCCCGCCGCCGCGCGGAGCGGCGCCCGCCCCTGTGCCCGTATCCGAGTCGACGGCCGCGCCCGCCTCCGGCGGCGGCCGTTTCTCGCCCCGCAACTGGCGGGTGCCGACCCGGCTGAACGCGATCCTGCTCATACCCGTGGCCGTCGGCCTCGTGATGGGCGGCTTCCAGGTGAAGAACTCCATCGACACCTGGCAGGAGGCCCAGGACGCGGAGAACACCGCGCGCCTGGTGCAGGCCGCGCTCACCTACAGCAACGCGATCACCAACGAGCGTGACGTGAGCGCCGCGCCGCTGCTGCTGGGCAAGGGCCAGAAGGACCCGTCGGTCGTCGCCGCCCGCAAGGCCACGGACGACGCCGCGGACACCTTCGACAAGGCCGCGCAGAACATGCCGAACCGGTCGGGCCTGGAACGCCGCCTGGAACGCTTCCGCAAGGTGGAGCCGCAGCTCGCGTCGATCCGCGCCAAGGCCTACACGTCCGCGTACAAGGGCGTGCAGACCGAAGAGGCCTACGTCAACCTCGAGCACCCGCTCCTGGAGTTCTCCAACGAGCTGGGCCTGGGCACCGGCAACATCACCAGCTACGGCCGCTCGGTCTACGCCATCGCCCTCGCCAAGGGCGCGCTCTCCCTTGAGCGCTCCATCGGCATGCACCTCCTGGTTGCGCCCGGCCCGAGCCAGACCAGTCTGGCCACCCAGCGCACCGCCATCACCTCGTACGCCTACCTGGAGGGCATCGCCATCCAGGAGTACCAGGCCGGCGGTACCGACGAGGACATCGCGAAGCTGAACACGGCCTCGGCGAAGGTGCAGAGCGACGCCGCCGCCCTGGTCAAGCAGGCCGCCGCGAAGGCCGCGGCCGAGAACAAGACCTATGTGCCGCCGCCGTCCAACCCGGTCGACATGATCACGGCGATGTCGCAGCTGCAGAGCACCGACCCGTCCGCGCGCGCCGTCCTCGCCCAGAAGGGCATCACCGCGGAGAACTGGTGGGCCGGTACCACCCTCAAGTACGAGGCGTACCGCAAGCTCGAGGAGGACAAGGCCGACACCGCGGTGAGCGAGGCCTCCGACATCGCGAGCAACGCCAAGCGCGACGCGCTGATCACCGGTGCCAGCGTCATCGTGGCCCTGCTGCTCGCGTTCATCCTGGCCGGCGCGGTCGCCCGGCAGATGTCCCGCGCGATGCGCCAGCTGCGCAACGCCGCCTTCGGCATCGCCGAGCAGCGCCTGCCGATGCTGGTCGACCAGCTCTCCCGCACCGACCCGGGCCGGGTCGACACCCGGGTGGCCCCGATCCCGATCACCACCAAGGACGAGATCGGCGAGGTCGCCCGCGCCTTCGACCAGGTCCACCGTGAGGCGGTCCGGCTCGCCTCCGAGCAGGCCCTGCTCCGTGGCAACATCAACGCGATCTTCACCAACCTCTCGCGCCGCAACCAGTCGCTGATCGAGGGCCAGCTGACCCTGATCACCGACCTGGAGAACAACGAGGCCGACCCGGACCAGCTGGAGAACCTCTTCCGCCTGGACCACCTCGCGACCCGTATGCGCCGCAACGGCGAGAACCTCCTGGTCCTCGCCGGCGAGGAGCCCGGCCGCCGCTGGGACCAGCCGGTCCCGCTGGTCGACGTGCTGCGCGCCGCCTCCTCCGAGGTGGAGCAGTACGAGCGCATCGAGCTCTCCGGTGTCCCGGAGGCCGAGATCCACGGCCGCGCCGTCACCGACCTCGTGCACCTGCTGGCCGAGCTCCTAGAGAACGCCACCACGTTCTCCTCGCCGCAGACCAAGGTCCGCGTCACCGCGACCCGTCTCCCCGACGGCCGCGTGATGATCGAGATCCACGACAAGGGCATCGGCCTGACCGCCGAGGACTTCGCGGACATCAACCACAAGCTGGCGAACCCGCCCACCGTCGACGCCGCGATCTCGCAGCGCATGGGCCTCTTCGTGGTCGGCCGGCTCTCCGACCGGCACGGCATCCGCGTCCAGCTGCGCCCCTCGGGCGAGCAGGCGGGCACCACCTCGCTGGTCATGCTGCCGGACGCGATCACCCACGGTGGCGGCGGCGAGCAGCAGCTCAACCGCGACGAGTTCACCGTCTCGCAGATCATCCCGGAGCAGCAGTTCCAGGGTGAGGACTTCAACAACGGCCTGCCGATGCGCACGGCCGCCGAGCTCGGCTTCGACGACACCCGCTACGCCGACGTCCCCGACGACATCCGTGAGCTGGACCCGGTCGGCCGCTCCCTGATGCGCGAGGAGCGCCGGGCGGCCCTGGAGGCCCAGCACGGCCAGGGCCACCCGCACGAGCAGGGCGAGAACTCGCCGTACGCCGACGCCTTCGACGGGCAGCCGTCGTACGACAACGGCTTCCCGGAGCAGCACACCGGCTCCTTCGACCCCCGCCCGGCGTACGAGGAGCCGCAGCAGTCCCCGTACGAGGAGCAGCAGCACACCTCGTACGAGGAGGCGGCCCCGCAGCCGTCGTACGACGAGCCGTACTTCGCGCCGAACGGGTCGCTGCCGCAGAACGACACCTTCTCGTCGAACGGCGGCTACCCCGAGCCCACGTATGCGGAGCCGGTCCAGGAGGAGCAGGCGCCGCTGCGCGCCTCGGCCCCGGAGCCCTTCACGGCCTTCCAGGAGCGCCGTCAGCAGGACGACTGGCCGCAGCAGGACAGCTACCAGAACGGCTACCCGGACCAGTACGCTCCGGAAGCGGAACCTGCGCAGGCCGCTGACGTGAGTGAGCGCGACCGCGTAGGCTTCGACCGTCCGGGACCGGCCCCTTCCGCCGCGCACACGCTGACCGACGCCGGGCTCCCCCGCCGCGGATCGTTCGGGGGCGGTACGAGCGGTTCGAACGGCACACGGCAGCATGTGAGCCAGGAAGCACCGGCTCCGGCCGCCGTACCGGAGAGCAACGGCAACGGAAACGGTCCCGGCGGCGACTGGCGTTCGGCGAACGACGAACGCTGGCAGCAGGCCTCCGCGCTCCGGAAGCCCAAGGCGGGCGGGGTCACCTCCTCCGGCCTGCCGCGGCGGGTACCCAAGGCCAACCTGGTCGAGGGAGCCGCCGCAAGCACCCCCCAGGGAGGCCCATCGGTCTCCCGCGCTCCGGAGGACGTCCGGGGCAGGCTGAGCAACCTGCGCCGGGGCGTCCAACGAGGACGCAGCGCAGGCAGCAGTGAAACGAACGGTCAGGGCTTCGGTTCTGACAGCACCTACAACCAGGAGCGTTAGTGTGAGCCCGATGAGCCAGGCGGCACAGAACCTGAACTGGTTGATCACCAACTTCGTGGACAACACCCCGGGGGTGTCCCACACCGTGGTGGTCTCCGCCGACGGACTCCTTCTGGCGATGTCCGAAGGGTTTCCGCGCGACCGCGCCGACCAGCTCGCGGCGGTCGCCTCCGGTCTGACGTCACTGACGGCGGGCGCCTCCCGGATCTTCGAGGGTGGCGCGGTGAACCAGACGGTTGTGGAGATGGAGCGGGGATTCCTCTTCATCATGTCCGTATCCGACGGTTCCTCCCTCGCGGTGCTCGCGCACCCCGAGGCGGACATCGGCCTCATCGGGTACGAGATGGCCCTTCTGGTGGACCGGGCCGGCTCGGTCCTGACGCCCGATCTTCGTGCGGAGCTCCAGGGCAGCCTGCTCAACTGACAGACAGACGGTGCGTTTTGGCGTCCCGGGGCCGTAAGGTTTCGGGACGCGGCTCCACAGGGATGGGTGCCCGGCACGGTCGGAGGAGGAGAAGAGAGTGGCAACACCCCCAGGCGGTTCGAATTCGGGCAACTGGTCGTACGGCCCTGCCCAGGGCCAGGGCGACGGTTCCCAGAACCCGAACCGTTACAACTTCCCCTCCGCACCGAGCCATCGGCAGCAGCACCCGTACGCGCCCCAGGGCCCCGGCCCGTCGCCGTACGACCAGCCGCCGGCTCCGCGCATCCAGCCGGTGCAGCCGCAGCGGCGCTCCCCCGAGCCGGCGCCCGCGGGTGCGTCGAACAACCCCCTGGTGCGCCCGTACGCCATGACCGGCGGACGGACGCGCCCGCGCTACCAGCTCGCCATCGAGGCGCTGGTGCACACCACCGCGCAGCCGCACCAGATGCAGGGCCAGCTGCCCGAGCATCAGCGGATCTGCAACCTCTGCCGGGAGATCAAGTCGGTGGCCGAGATCTCGGCCCTTCTGACGATCCCTCTCGGCGTGGCCAGGATCCTCGTCGCCGACTTGGCGGAGGCAGGACTGGTCGCCATTCATCAGCCCGGCGGCGACGAGAACGCCGGCGGCCAGCCAGACGTGACACTGCTCGAAAGGGTGCTCAGTGGACTTCGCAAGCTCTAGCGGCGGTCCTTCCCGCTCCACCACCTCGGCGAAGATCGTGGTGGCGGGTGGCTTCGGCGTGGGCAAGACCACGTTCGTCGGGGCCGTTTCGGAGATCAACCCGCTGCGCACAGAGGCCGTGATGACATCCGCTTCGGCGGGCATCGACGACCTCACCCACACCGGAGACAAGACGACCACCACGGTCGCCATGGACTTCGGCCGCATCACCCTGGACCAGGACCTGATCCTGTACCTCTTCGGTACACCGGGCCAGGACCGCTTCTGGTTCATGTGGGACGACCTGGTCCGCGGTGCGATCGGCGCGATCGTGCTGGTGGACACCCGCCGTCTCGCCGACTGCTTCCCGGCGGTCGACTACTTCGAGAACAGCGGTCTGCCCTTCGTCATCGCCCTCAACGGCTTCGACGGCAACCAGCCGTACAACCCGGACGAGGTCCGCGAGGCGCTGCAGATCGGCCCCGACACCCCGATCATCACGACCGACGCCCGCCACCGCGCGGACGCCAAGTCGGCCCTGATCACCCTGGTCGAACACGCCCTGATGGCCCGCCTGCGCTAGCAAGGTCACCGAAGCCGGGAAGGGCCCCCTCCTGCGGGAGGGGGCCCTTTCGCGTCACTCTCCGGCGGCGTCCCGCAGGATGTCCCGCATGGAGCCCATCCCGAACCTGTCCTCGGCGCTGGAGAGTTCGGCGACCTCCAGCAGGACGGGCCGCGGATCGACACCCGCCGCCCGAGCCTTGGCGCGGTAGTCCCACAGCGTCAGCAACTCGTCCCGGGTGTCGCTGCCCTGATCGACCGCCGACATCCACAGCAGACAGCGCCGAAAGCCCTCGGCGGTGGGCTCGAGGGGTGGACCCGCGGCCCAGCGGAACGAGGGGTGGCGGTCCAGCAGCGCGCGTACGGCGGCCCGTTCGCGCTCGTCCCCGTGCTCGTAGAGCCCGATGAGCTCCCGGGTCACGGACTCGGCCTCGGGGCGGACCCCCGCCTCGTCCAGCGGGTCGGGCCCCTCCCGCATCCGCCGCTCCCAGTCCGGGTCGGTGAGATCGACCGGTCGGTGTGCGATGGGCTCGATGCTCGCGTCGACGAGGGCCATCCACTCCTCGAGTTCCGGCCACCGTGCCATGCCCTCCCCCTCCGGTCCCGACCGTGCCCCATCATGCCGACGGCCCCGCTCTCCCGGAAGGGGAGGGCGGGGCCGTGCGGGCGCTGTGGGGCTCAGTGCCAGCTGTGCGGGGCGCGGAAGCCGCCCTCGCGCTCCAGACGGCGCCAGCCGGCCTTCGGGCGGCGTCCGTGGGGCTGCTCGACGGTGGGCTGGGCGGCGGCGCGGGCGAGGAGGACCGCGGTGATGGCGGCGACTTCCTCGGGCTCGGCGTGGCCCTTCTCGACGCGGATGTCAGGGGTGTTCATAGGTCTCAGTCTCCGTGAGAGAGGTTTCCGCGAGGGTGTCGCGGAGGGTCCGCAGGGTTACTGCGGGGGGTTGCCGTGCTTGCGGGAGGGCAGGTCGGCGTGCTTGGTCTGGAGCATCGCGAGGGAGCGGATGAGGATCTCGCGGGTCTCGGTCGGGTCGATGACGTCGTCGACCAGACCGCGCTCGGCCGCGTAGTACGGGTGCATCAGCTCGGACTTGTACTCCTTGACCATGCGGGCCCGCATGGCCTCGGGGTCCTCGGCGTCGGCGATCTGCCGGCGGAAGATGACGTTGGCGGCACCCTCGGCACCCATCACGGCGATCTCGTTCGTCGGCCAGGCGTAGGTGAGATCGGCACCGATGGACTGGCTGTCCATGACGATGTACGCACCTCCGTAGGCCTTGCGCAGGATCAGGGAGAT
The DNA here is from genome assembly GCF_040605395.1 of Streptomyces sp. NPDC005648. NCBI lineage: Bacteria > Bacillati > Actinomycetota > Actinomycetes > Kitasatosporales > Streptomycetaceae > Streptomyces > Streptomyces sp. NPDC005648. Next base: position 15,200 of record NZ_JBEXCS010000042.1, read on the forward strand.
CCGCGGCACGGTCGCGTTGCAGTAGGCGTAGAGCAGCTTCGCTCCGTGGCGGATGATTCCGCCGTGCTCCTGGTCGACACCGGGAAGGAACCCGGGGACGTCCAGGAAAGTGACGATCGGGATGTTAAAAGCGTCACACATCTGGACAAAGCGCGCAGCTTTTTCCGATGCCTCGATGTCCAGCACCCCGGCGAGGGTCTGCGGCTGGTTCGCCACGATGCCGACCACCTGGCCGTCGAGACGGGCCAGCGCGCAGATGATGTTGCGCGCCCAGCGCTCGTGGACCTCCAGGTACTCGCCGTCGTCGACGATCTCCTCGATGACCTTCGCCATGTCGTACGGACGGTTGCCGTCCGCCGGGACCAGGTCGAGCAGGACGTCGCTACGGCGCTCCGCCGCGTCCGTGGCCTCCACGCGCGGCGGGTTCTCGCGGTTGTTCTGGGGCAACAGGCTCAGCAGGTACCGGACTTCGGCGATGCAGGTCTCTTCGTCGTCGTAGGCGAAGTGGCAGACGCCGCTGGTCTCGGCGTGCACGTCCGCGCCGCCCAGGCCGTTCTGGGTGATCTCCTCGCCCGTCACCGCCTTGACCACGTCCGGGCCGGTGATGAACATCTGCGAGGTCTCGCGGACCATGAACACGAAGTCCGTGAGGGCGGGGCTGTAGGCCGCGCCGCCGGCGCACGGGCCGAGCATCACGCTGATCTGCGGGATGACACCGGACGCCTTGGTGTTGCGCTGGAAGATGCCGCCGTAGCCGGCGAGCGCCGAGACGCCCTCCTGGATACGGGCGCCCGCGCCGTCGTTCAGGGAGACCAGCGGGGCACCGGCCGCGATGGCCATGTCCATGATTTTGTGGATCTTCGTGGCGTGGGCCTCGCCCAGCGCGCCGCCGAAGATCCGGAAGTCATGGGCGTACACGAAGACCGTACGGCCCTCCACCGTGCCCCAGCCGGTGATGACACCGTCGGTGTGCGGCTTCTTGGCCTCCAGGCCGAAGCCGGTCGCGCGGTGCCGGCGCAGTTGCTCGACCTCCTGGAAGGAACCCGCGTCCAGCAGCAGCTCGATGCGCTCCCGGGCGGTCAGCTTGCCCTTGGCGTGCTGCGCCTCGGTCGCCTTCTCGCTCGGGCCGGCCAGCGCCTGCGCACGGATCTCGTGCAGCTCGGCCACTCGCCCGCGCGCGTCCGTCGGCTCGCCCGTCGACTCACCCGGCGCCTCATCCAAAACGGTCATGTAGCGACCTTACGAAGGACACCCGGGAAAGCGAGCCGTCGACTCCTCACAGTCTCCGGCCCGTTTTCCTGGTACCACTGAACAGAACCTGACCGGCATGCAGGCCTTCTGACTGCTCAGGGGGCGTCGGGCTTGTAGGGGCCGTACAAAGCCGTCAGCCGAGAGCCAGCTCACATCGGTGCGTCGCACATGACACGCCTGGGGTAATCCGGAGGGCCAGGCGGCGTCCCGTCGACCGCACCTCCACCGATTCGCCGGCGCGGACCACCGCGCGCACCGGGCGGTCCCAGACGATCTCGAAGGGCTCCCCCGTACGGGGCGGCTCGCTCGCACAGAGGGTAGCGGTGCGTCCGTGGCGGCGTACGAGGACGCTGGCGGGCGCGGAGACGGTCAGCGGGCCCGCGGTGCCGGGCCGCCAGAAGTTGGCGGCCGTCAGTCCGAGGGAGGGGACGTGGACGGCCTGGCAGGAGGTGTCGTTGACGAGGAGCGACAGCCAGTGGCGGTCGGCGGCGCGAGCGGCGACCGCGCGGCGGGTGGCGCCGGGCATGAGGAGGTAGACGTATCCGGCGTCCACGGGGTCCGTGCCGTGGTCGAGCCAGAGGGTCTGCCAGCGGCGGGTGCGCCGTTCGTCCGTACTGGTGGTGTTGATGTCGGACCAGGCGCCGGTGCGGTCCTCGCGCAGGGCGCGCGGTTCGCCGCCCGGGACGACCCAGCCGCCGTGCTCCTCCAGATGGGCCCAGCCCCTGCCCCGTACGAACTCCTGCGTGCCGTCCTCCCCCAGGTTCCGGTTGTCCACCACCGTCTCCACCGGGACGCCGTCCGTACAGGTGATTCCGGCGCCCAGGCAGATGACGGCGTCCGCCGCGCAGAACCAGGACTTGCGGGCCCGCAGGGTCGAGCCGAGGCCGCTGAGGTCCTGTCCGACGGCCGCGTACTCGCCGTCGGTCGTGCCGCCGACCCAGCGGACGTCCGGCTTGGGGGCGCCCCATTCGCCGCCGGCACGGTCGGCGAGCCGGAGGGTCGAGACCGTCGTACCGGGCAGGCGGTACCAGTCGACGGTCGGCCAGAACCAGTCCGTGTACTGGTCGCCGTGTCCCGCGGGCCACCAGGAGAGCATTCCGGCGCCGGTGTGCCAGCCGCGCGGGTTCTCGCCGTTGCCGCACTCGTAGTACGTGATGCGGTCGCTGCACATCGAGATGGCCGCGGTGAAGGCGGGACGGCGGTGGACGGCGCGGTCCATCGCCGGGAACAGGTGGTGGGCGACGGGTTCGGGGGCCGCGGGGACGGGCGCCTCGGCCACCGCGTGGAGGCGTGCCAGATCGGCCGTCCCGAACTGAGGGGCCGTCAGGACCGGTGTCACCGTGTCCCGTTCGATCCATCCTTTGAGGTACGCGTACCAGCGGCCCCGCTCCGCCTCGCTCGCGCCGCCCGCCAGCACCGCGATCGCGGCGATGAGTGCCTGGCCGTGGAAGTGGTCGCTGCGCATGACGTGCAGGTCGTCGGCCCGCAGCCAACCCCGGCTGATCGCACGGCCGTTGACGCAGTCCATCACCAACCCGTCGTGGATCAGGGGCGCGTAGGCCTGCTCGACGCTGTCGAGGACGATCTGCCGGTTGGGGTCCGTCACCTCCCAGGCGGAGCCCGCGAGAAGCGTGAAGAGGCGGCCGAGGCCGTCCAGCATGACCTGTCCGTACGTCCCCGAGTAGGCGACCCGGGCGTGCTGGACGAAGGAACCGTCGGCGTAGAGACCGTCCCCCTGGGTGACGTACGGGAGGACGGGCGAGAGGGCGTCGCGGGCGAGGGCGATCCGCTCGCCCCGCCGGCCCAGGACGCCGCGCAGGGCGACCGAGCGGCACAGGTCGACGCGGTTGGCGCCGGTGGAGGTGCCGGAGTAGTCGGTGAGCAGGGTGTCGGGGATGAAGTGGTCCACGGCCGCGCAGGCGGCCTCGCGCCGGGCGTCGGTGAGGTCGTCGTGGAGGGCGGCCGCGATGTCCATGAGGAGGCGGGGGCTGCCGATCTGCCATTCCCACCAGTTGCCGTAGCGGGTGGTGGCGGGGTTGTAGACCGTGGCGGAGAGGTGGTCGAAGCCGCGCAGGACGTCCGCGAGGAGGGCCGGGTCGGCGGTGGCGCCGGTGCCCCGCTGGACGTAGGCCTGGGTCATCGTCCACAGGCGGCTGTAGCTCTGGGTGATGCCGGCGGGCGGGTCGTAGGGGTGGCCGGGCCAGAGGGAGGTGGGGGTGGGGGCCATGGCCGCCTGGAAGGCGCGGGCCAGTGCGCCGGTCCGGGCGAGACGGGAGGCGTACGGCTCCGCGGTGGGGTCGTAGCCGGTGCCGAGGGTGAGGTCGAGCCAGCGGCGGCGGAGGGTGTCGTACGGGTCCGTGGGCGCGGCGCCGGCGGCCGGGGCGGGCGCGGCCAGGAGCGCGGCGGAGAGTAAGACCGCTCTACGGGTGAGTCTCATGGGGCCCCGACGGTGTGGGTTCATGCCCTGGGCATCTACCACCTCAGAGTTATCACGCCAACACCTTGCGGATGATGTTGAAACTTGTAGGGAATAGGTCTACGGTCGTTCGTGTTGAGTAGTTCAACGTTCAACATCCTCTCCCGAATCTGAAGGAGCATGTCATGGCGAACCCCGACCTGACCGCCCTGACCGGTGACTACACGATCGACACCGCCCACTCCACGATCGGCTTCACCGTGCGCCACGCCATGGTGACCAACGTCAAGGGCAAGTTCCTCGACTTCAGCGGCTCGCTGCACCTGGACGGCGCCGACCCGTCCGCGTCGACCGCCTCCATCGACGTCAAGATGGACAGCATCGACACCGGGTCGCCCGACCGTGACGGTCACCTCAAGAGCGCGGACTTCTTCAAGATCGAGGAGTTCCCGACCATGACGTTCCGCTCCACCAAGGCGGAGTCCCTCGGCGGCGAGGACTACCGGATCACCGGCGACCTGGAGATCCTCGGCACCACCCGGCCGGTCACCATCGACCTGGAGTTCAACGGCGCCGCGAAGGACCCGTTCGGCAACGAGCGCGTCGGCTTCGAGGGCAAGGCGGAGATCCTGCGCTCCGAGTGGGGCCTGACCTGGAACGCCGCGCTGGAGACGGGCGGGGTCCTGGTCTCCGACAAGATCAAGCTGAACTTCGACATCTCGGCGATCAAGAACGCCTGACATCGCCGGTCCCGAGAGCGCCCGCCCCTGTATCAGAAGGGCGGGCGCTCGGTCATGTCCGTGGGAGCACTGCCCCAGGGGGACACATGACCAGGAAATCAGGACCACAGCACTACCCGGCGGCCGACCGCACCCACTGGTACCAGAACCGGTACCCGGGCGACGCGATGGAGGTCAACGTCGTCGTTCTGCACACCACGGAGGGGCGCACCCTGCCCGACTACCAGGGCGGCCTCATCGCGCCGAATCTCACGGCGGTGCCGGACCTCGCCGCACGAAAGCTCGTCTGGTACCAGCACTTCGACATCGACGTCTCCTCGCGCGCCCTGCGGAACCTGCCGGGCGGCGTCGAGACCAACACGCTCAACGTCTGCCAGACCGAACTGGTCGGCACCTGCGACCCCGCCACGCACACCCGCTGGACGACGGCGGGCAAGGGACACGTCTTCTGGCCCGAGGCGCCCGAGTGGGCTCTGGTGGCGGTCGGGCGGTTCCTGGCGTGGATGCACGAGGAGCACGACGTGCCGCTGCGCGGGCCGGCGTCGTGGCCGCCGTATCCGCAGTCGTTCGGGAACGCCGGCGGCCAGCGGATGAACGGGCGGGAGTGGAACGGCTTCAAGGGGGTGTGCGGACACACCCACGTCCCGGAAAACGATCATGGAGATCCCGGAGCGATCGACTTCAGCCGGCTGATGAGGTTCGCGAAGGAGGCGGTGGAAGGCTGAGCCGCGCGATCGCCGCCTCCAGCCGGGCCGTGCGGCCTTTCCGGGTGCGTGCCGTGAGCAGGGTGAAGATCACCTGGTAGCGGGCCGTGCGGCCCAGGGCCTCGAAGGCCGCTCCGGCCTCGGGGTGGCGCTCCAGCGCGGACGCCAGGTCCTCGGGCACGTCGGCCTCCCTCTGCGAGGCGTACGCGGCCGCCCAGCGCCCGTCCGCCTGGGCGGCGGCCACCTCGGCGAGGCCGGCGGGACGCATACGGCCGTCGGCGGTCAGCTCGGCCACCCGGCGCACATTGACCATCGACCAGAGGCTGCCCGGCCGGCGCGGAGTGATCTTCTGCAGGAAGTGGGAGGCATCGAGCGCCTTGCGCCGGCCGGTGATCCAGCCGTGGCAGAGGGCGACGTCGTTCACCTCCACCCAGTCCACGGAGACGATCCCCGACCCCTTCTTCGCGACCTTCACCCAGAGACCGGGATGCGGCGCTGGACGCTCGGCGAGCCAGGCGTCGAGGTCGTCGGTGCAGGCGAAGGCCCGGGGTCCTTCCGGGGTGCGTGCGGTCATGACCGGACCGTAGGGAGGTAGTAGGCCGGGGGCTGTCCTAGAAGGGGGCGGCGCCCGAGGGGCGGGGCCGAGGAGGCGACGGGCGCGGTCCGGTCGTCGCCGTCCTACGCGTCCCGCGCCCCGAACAGTGCTCCCCCCGCCGTCAGCAGGCCCGCCGCGTAGGCCGCCAGTACGCCCAGGCCGGGCCAGGGGGCGATCGCCAGGTGGTCCAGGTCGCGGGTCGCCTGGATGGAGAGGGCCGCCGGCATGGGGGTCCAGTGCTGGAGGCGGTGTTGCCAGGTGTGGGAGTGGATGAGGTCGATGGTCAGGGGGACGACGTAGAGGAGGCCGAGGCCCAGGGTGAGGGCCGCCGCCGTGTCTCTGAGGAGGGTGGCGAGGGCCAGGCCGAGGACGGCGACCAGGGCGAGGACGAGGACCGAGCCGGTCGTCGCGCGGACGGTGGGGCCGTGCACGGGGAGGATCAGTTTCGCCGTCCACAGGGCGGTGAGGACCGCCACCGCCCCCGTCGCCGCCGTGAGCAGGGCGAGGGCCGCCGCCTTGGCGGCCAGGACGCGCCGCCGCGTCGGCATCGCCGTGAGGGTCGTGCGGATGGTGCCCGTGCCGTATTCCGAGCCCATCGAGAGCACCCCGAGGACCAGGCAGGTCGCCTGGCTCAGCCAGACACCGCTGAGGCTCAGCTTCACCGTGTCCTCGTGGCAGGCCTCGGGGGTCGGGCAGATGTGCGTGGTGAGGGACGAGGTCGCCGCCGCGCCCACGGCCACCGTGAGGACGACCGTCGCGGCCACGAGCCACCAAGTGCTCGGCAGCGTACGGAGTTTCGTCCACTCCGCGTGCAGATTGCGGATCATGCGTCCCTCCGGCGCAGGCTCCAGGCCGCCAGGAGGAGGGCGGCGGCGGTGTAGGCGGCGAGGACGGCGAGGCCGTGCCACGGGGAGAGGGGGTAACAGCCGCTTTCCGGCAGGCAGTTGTACGTGACCTGGGGGTAGCGGGTGACTCCCTGCTGGACCGCGAAGGCCGCCGCCGGTGTCACCCGCAGCAGCCACTGCGCGGCGGGCAGCGGGAGGGCGAAGGAGAGGATCTGCGGGAGCAGTACGAGGACGACGACGGTCGCGATCGTGCCCGCGCTGTTGCGGAGGATCACGCCCACCGCCAGCGCCAGGACCGCCACCAGCGAGAGCAGGGCCGCACTGCCGACGACCGCCCGCGGGGCCGGGTGGTCGAGGACGGAGAGTTCGGGGAAGCGCGGGGGCGTGAAACCGTTGGAGCGCAGGGCGTGCTGGGCGAGGGTGAAGCCGACGGCGACGGCCGCGAGGCCGGTGGTGAAGGTCACCGCGATGATCACCACGGTCTTCGCCGCCAGGACCTTCAGCCGGGCCGGGGTCGCGGTGAACGTGGTCCGGATCAGGCCCCGTTTGTACTCGGCGGTCACGAAGAGGGTGCCGAGGGCGACCATGAACAGAACGGCGAAGAAGACTCCCTGGAAGCTCATCTGGACCGTGTCGGGGCCGTCCTGGGCGGGCGCGATGTCCCCGTGGCCGGTGAGGGTGTAGGTGCCGGACGCGGAGACGGTGGTGGTGCCGGCGGGCGGGGCGTTGTGGGGCGCGGGGCCGTCCGGGAGGGCCGGGCCCATGTCCGTGCCGGCCCAGGAGGCGGCGGAGGTGCCCCGGAGGGAGAGGTGGTCGAAGGTGCCGGTGGCCTGGCCGCCGTCGTACGTCTCGCTCGTGCCGCCGAAGGCGCGGCGGACGTCCTCGTGCGGCGGGGTGCCGGTGAACAGGCCGACCTGGACGGTGTGCGGAAGGCCGGGCAGCCGTACGTCCCTGATCTTCGTCCAGGTACGGCCGTCCGGGGATTCGTAGCCGGTGAGGTGGTCGCCGGTCCTGGTCAGGCGGAGCCAGCGGGGCGTGGTGGTGACGTCGGTGCGCGAACCGGCCGTGTCGTGGGTGAAGTCCCACTGCATGCGGACGCCGTGCGTGGGGGTGGCCAGGACCGCCGCGTACGCGGAACCCGGGGTGAGGTTCCGCTTCACCAGCAGCCCTGCCTTCGCCCAGGGTTCGACGGTCCTGCCGTCGGCGCTGCTCAGGCCGGTGACCCGGACCGTGAGGGTGCCGTCCCCGGTCAGCGGACGGTGGGTGTAGCGGAAGACGTCGACGACCGCCGTGCCGTCGGGGCCGTAGGTGTCCTGGGCGCCGCCGCCGGTGCTGGAGCCGGCGGCGCCGAGCAGGCAGACGGCGGCGGTGGCGACGGCGGCCACGCCCAGCACGATCGTCCAGGCGCGCACGGTACGGAACTTGGTCCACTCGGCGAGCAGGAGGCCGCCGAAGCCCGCGTGCGCGGGCTGGAGCCGGGAGCGGTACGGGGTGATCGTGGTGGTCACGGGGTCACCTCGTCCGTGCCGGCGGTCGCCGTGAACTCGGCCGCGTCCCTGGTCAGTTCCATGTAGGCCTCTTCCAAGGTCGCCCGGTGGGCGCCCACTTCGGAGAAGGGGACACCGGCCGCGCCGAGGAGTTCGACGATGCGGCGGGCGGGCAGACCGTCGACGGTGAGGGTGTCGCGGTCGGTGACGGCGACGGTGGCGCCCGAGCGGGCGAGGAGTTCCATCGCCTCGGCACGGGCGTCGGTGCGCAGCCGGACCCGGTCGCCGGAGGCCGCGTCGAGGAGGTCGGCGACCGCCGTGTCGGCGATCAGGCGGCCGCGGCCGATGACCACCAAGTGGTCGGCGGTGTCCTCGAGTTCGCTCATGAGGTGGCTGGAGACGAGGATCGCCCGGCCTTCGCTGGCGAGATGGCGCAGCAGGCCGCGGATCCACTGGATGCCCTCGGGGTCGAGGCCGTTGACGGGCTCGTCGAGGAGCAGCACCGGGGGGTCGCCCAGCAACGCGAGCGCGATGCCGAGGCGTTGGCGCATACCGAGGGAGTAGCCGCCGGCCCGGCGGCGCGCGGCGGACTCCATGCCGGCCTGTTCCAGGACCTCGTCCACCCTGCGCAGGGGCAGACCGTGGGAGTGGGCCATCCAGCGCAGATGGTCCCGGCCCCGGCGGGCCGGGTGCAGGGCGGCCGCGTCCAGCAGGGCGCCGACTTCCAGCAGGGGGGTGCGCAGGGCGTGGTAGGGGCGGCCGCCGATGAGGGCCCGGCCCTCGTCGGGGGCGTCGAGGCCGAGGAGGGTCCGCAGGGTGGTGGACTTGCCGGCGCCGTTCGGGCCGACGAAGCCGGTGACCGTGCCGGGCTCGACCGTGAAGGAGAGGCCGTCGACCGCGAGGGTCTTGCCGAACCGCTTGCGCAGACCGCGGACTTCGATCGTTGCGTCGCTCATGGGGAGGGAGGCTAGGGGCGACGACCGGGCGGTGTCGTCACGCCGGGGAGGTCCCTCACATGGGGGACGCCGGGGGCGAGGGGGGTGGGCACAATGACCCGTGGGCGAGCGCAGGGGAGCGGGTGTGCGGGGGGAATGGGCTGGGAGCGGGGGCGCGGGGCTCGGCGGCGCGGCCCTGAGGAACGCGCAGTGGGTGGCGCCCGCCGGCTTGGCGGTGCTCGCTGTGGGTGAGGGGCTGGTCCGCAGCGGTGATCCCCGGAGCAGTCTCGCCGTCGTGCTGTTGCTGGCGCTCGCCACCACCGTGCCCCTCGCCTTCGTCCTCGGGGCCGGGCGCGTCGGCAGTCGTGCCGTGGCGGCACTCGCCGTCAGTGCCGCCTGTGTCCTCGCCCTCGTGCCGTTCCAGGCGCTGACCTTCGGCGCCGCCGTCGCCCAGTTGGTCTGCGTGTACGTCCTCGCGCGGACCGGACACCCGCTGCTCGGCGGCCTGCTCGCGGTGCCGTACGTCGTCGTCGCGCTGTTCGGTCACGGGGACGCGCCCCGGGTCGTCGCCGTGCTGCTCGCCACCTCCGCCTCCGCCGCCGCGGCGACCGGCGTCACGCATCACATCCGCCACACCACACTGGCCCACACCGCCACCGAGCGGGCGTTCGCGGACTCGCGGCTCGAACACGCCGCTCGCGGTGAACGGGCCCGTATCGCACGGGAGTTGCACGATGTCGTCGCCCACCACATCTCGATGATCGCCGTGCAGGCGGAGAACGCGCGGCTGACCACCGCCGGTCTGCCGCCCGAGGGCGCCGCCCGCTTCCTGGCGATCGGGGACACGGCGCGTGGCGCGCTGACGGAGATGCGGCGGCTGCTGGGCGTGCTGCGCGAGGACGCCGACCCCGGCGTGCAGCGGGCGCCGCAGCCGGGGCTCGGGCAGCTGCTGGAACTGCTCGACGGGGCGCGGGAGGCGGCCGGGTCGAAGACACGGCTGATCGTCAGCGGGCCCGTCGCCCCGCTGGACCCCGGCATCGAGGTCACCGCGTACCGGATCGTCCAGGAGGCGCTCACCAATGCGCGCCGGCATGCGCCGGGTGCGGCCGTGGATGTGGAACTGCGGTACGGGGAAGCCGAGTTGGCACTGCGCATCCGGGACAACGGTCCGGGGCCGGCGTCTTCCGGTTCCCTCGGTCACGGCCTCCTCGGCATGCGCGAGCGGGCGGCGGCCGTCGGCGGCACCCTGCGCACCGGCCCCGCCCCCGGCGGCGGCTTCCTGGTGGAGGCCCGTCTCCCGGCCCACGCGGAGGCACTGACGTGACCACGGGGATGGACCGGGGGTCCGGCACAGGCAGCCCCGGCACGGCCGTCCGGATCGTGGTCGCCGACGACCACGAGGTGGTCCGCGCCGGTTACGCCGGACTTCTCGCCACCCAGGCCGACTTCAGGGTCGTCGGCACCGCGCGGGACGGCGCCGAGGCGGTGCGGGTGTGCCGGGAGCAGGAGCCCGACGTGGTCCTGATGGACGTACGGATGCCGGTCATGGACGGCATCAGGGCGACCGCGCGGCTCCAGGACACCGTGCGGCCGCCGCGGGTTCTGGTCCTGACCACCTTCGACCTCGACGAGCACGTGTACGACGCGCTGGCCGCCGGGGCCAGTGGGTTCCTGCTCAAGGACGTCACGGCGGAGCGGCTGTTCGAGGCGGTACGGGTGGTCGCCGCCGGCGAGGCGCTGCTGGCGCCCGCGATCACGCGCCGGCTGATCGCCGAGTTCGCGCGGATCCGCCCCAGGGCACCGGCGCGGGGCCGGCTCGGCGAGCTCACCCCGCGCGAGACGGACGTACTGCGGCTGCTCGCGCAGGGGCTGTCCAATCCGGAGCTCGCCGATCGGCTGGGGGTGGGCGAGGAGACCGTGAAGACACATGTCAGCCGGATCCTGTCCAAGCTGGGCCTGCGCGATCGCACCCAGGCGGTGGTCATGGCGTACGAGTCCGGACTGGTCGTGCCCCGGACGCGCTGAGGCCGGTCGCCGTGCGCGGTGCGCAGCAGTTGCAGACGGCCGCGTGGACGCAGAGGGCACGCCGGTGCTCGGGCACGAGGAGGGCGCCGGGTACGGAGTCGACGTTGAGGATCAGGTCCTGGTAGCCCTCGCGGGCCCCGTCACGACGGCGGGTGCCACGACCGTGGCCCGCAGGGTGATCTCGACGTACGGGTGGTCCCGTGCCGGCAGGGTGGTGCCGATCCTGACCGCGGCGGGTGAGCCCGGGGCGCCGCGCTCGTCCCCCATGGGGGGAGGGTAGGAGCGCTCGCGATCCGATCGGTATCGGTCAAATGGCCTGATTCGAGGCCTTGTTCGGCCGTACGACGGCTCGCGCGGCCACCGTCCTTCGCCGCGGTACCGGCAGCAGCCACCACGCCGACGCCACCGAGAGTGCCGCGCCCACGGCGATGCCCTCCAGCCGGGTCGGCAGCAGATGCTGGGCGTTCTGGCCGAAGTAGCCGAGGAGGAGGGAGAGGGCGCAGGTCATGCCGGCCGCCCAGTAGGCGTAGCTCAGGGGGCGCAGCCACAGGGCGACCGTGAGGACGGTGAACATCAGGGCCACGGCGGCGTGGCCCGTGGCGCCCGCCGCCGCCACGCCCGTCGCGAGGAGGGTGCCGACCGTGGCCCCGGCGAGGCGTTCGACTCCCTTGCGCACCACGTCCGTCCGGCCGCGGTTGCCGCTCGCCGCGACGTAGGCGGTGAGGACCACCCAGGGCCAGTGGTCGTCGAAGAGGAGGTGGCCGAGGACGAACGCGGCGGCGATACCGGCCGCCATCTGCAGGGCCATACGGGTGCTGGGACGGGGGTGGAGCCGGGACGGCCGCCGGGGCGGTTCGGGTACGTCGGCCGGCTCCGCGCGATAGGGGCCGAAGCGGTCCCCCAGGCCCTGCACCAGCCACACACACCCGCACGCCAGCGCCCCGACCAGCGCCGACCAGCCCCAGGTGACCAGCCCGCTCTGCGCCTCGGGCGGCAACGCGGGGCCGGGCACGACGAGCAGGGCCACCAGCGGGAGCGCCATCAGCGTGCCGGCCTTCGTGGCGGTGGGGCCGTAGCGGCGGATCCAGATGGCGAGGGCCATGCCGGCCGTGTAGACGGCGGCGCCGATCGCGTAGTGGGAGGCGAGCAGCCGGCCCAGGAAGATCGAGGCTCCGGCGGTGGCGGGGAGCAGCACAAGACCGGCCAGCCTGCGGCGGGTGTCCGCCGTGCGCTGGGTGGAGGAGAGGGTGAGCGTCAGGGCCACCGCGAGGACGAGCACGTCGGTGTGGAGGCGGACGGTGCTCTCCAGGACGAGGGCGGCGGCCCAGCACAGGAGGACCGCGGCCATCGTCAGGCCCGCTTCGTACGCATTGCGTAATAGTTTTTCTGCCACTTGCCTGACGATACGGGGCCAGAAGGGAGATGGATAGTAAGTATTCGCGTACGAGTACGATTGATCGTCATGGATCCTCTGCTCCCCGAAGCCGCCCGCCTCCGTCGCGGCATCATCCGTCTCAACCGTCGGCTGCGGCAGGAGCGCGGCGCCGGGAGCCTCAGTCCCAACCCCCTCTCCGTGCTCGGCCATCTGCTCCGGCACGGCCCCTCCACCCCGGGCGAGGTCGCGGCGGGCGAGCGGCAGCGGCCGCAGTCACTGACCCGGGTCTTCGCGGAACTGGAGGCGGAGGGGCTGATCGTCCGCGAGCCGGGCCCGGTCGACCGCCGTCAGTCCGTGCTCTCCCTGACGGAGGCGGGGCACCGGGCGGTGGAGCGGGACATGGCGGAGCGGGACGCCTGGCTGTCCGAGGCCCTGACCTCGCTGACCCCGACCGAGCGGGGGGTGCTGGAGCTGGCGGCCGCGCTGATGGAGCGGCTGGCCGACGCGGAGGTACGGCGCCAGGACCCGTAGTCGCCCTCGCTCAGAAGCCGCCGCCGAAGTCCCCGCCGCCGCCCCCGAAATCGCCACCGCCCCCGAAGTCCCCTCCCCCGCCGTCTCCGAAGCCGCCGCCGAAGTCGCCGGGGTCGAAGTCCGCGCCGGAGGTGTCGCCGCCGGCGTAGCCGCCGCCGGCGCCGAAGTCGCCGTAGCCCGAGCCGTAGTCGGCCGCGTACGACGGGGTCGCCATCATGCTGCCGAGGAGGGTGCCCACGAGGAGGCCGGGGAGGAGGCCGCCGCCGAAGTAGCCGCCCGCCCAGGGGCCGTAGGCCGGGCCCGCGTCCCAGTAGGGGCGGCGGCCTTGATCGGTGTCGACCTCGCGGATGACGGGGTCGCGGCCGTCGGCGAGACGGGTCGCGTCGGCGGCGCAGACCGGGACCTCGCGCGGGGCGCCGCCCGGGGGCGTCCAGGTGGCGTCCGCGACGGACGGGCCGTGGCGCGGGTCGAAGAAGCAGGGCGGGCGGCGCTCGGGCAGGGGACGCCCCGCGCGGCGGGCGGCGAGCTGGGCGAGGCTGAAGCGGCCGTCCTCCAGGGCCTGGGTGACGGACCGGACGTCCTCGGGCCTCGCCGCGGCGGCCATGGCGGACTTCGCCTGCTCGTAGGCGTCCAGCGCGCGCTCGTAGTCCGCGCGCATGGCGTCGTCGGCGCCCGCCTCCGCCGGGTGGAAGTCGAGGCGGTCCAGTTCCTCGCCGAAGGCGGTGATGTCCTCGTCGACCACGACGCGCAGCCGCTCCAGGGAGGCCCGCTGCTCCTCGGCCCGGCGGCGGCGGTTGCGCCGGACGAGTGCGTACGCGCCCCCGCCGCCGGCCACCACCAGCGCGCCCACGGCGATCAGCGCCGTGGACGACACCCCGCCCGAGCCGGACGAGGAACCCCAGCTCGACGGCGCCGAGCCGCCGATGTTGGTGAGGGCGCGGTCGGTGAAGTCGGTCAGCTGGCTCCCCGCGTCCCTGTCGCCCTGGACGCTGGTGACGAGGTTCCGTACGGCAGTGCGCCGCATGACGGAGGAGTCGGCGCGCGCGTCGAAGCGGTCGCCGAGGCGGATCGCGTACAGGCCGGTGATCCCGGTGGCGGTACGGAGGTCGGTGAAGAGGCCGGCGGTGGGGTAGTCGGCGGGGAGGACCGCGACGAAGACGGGCTTGCCGGCATCCTTGATCTTCTTCGCGAGGGCGTCGGCGTCCGCCGCGGAGAGCTGGGCCTCGGCGGCCGGGTCGACGTAGACGGGGTTCTCCCGCAGGGCCCGCGCGATCGTCGAGACGCTCGTGGCGGCGGAGGCCGGTGGGGCGCCTGTCGCCAGGACGGTCAGGGCGGCCAGCACCAGGGCCAGCAGCAGCCCCGGGAGGCTTCGGGTCCGTACGCCGCGCTTCATGGTTCGAAGCTACCCGAAGCCTCCCAAAATAGTTCATGGCTCCAGATCAGTCGGCCTTCCAGGCTGCGATCAGCCGCTCCACGGCCGCCCCGTACCGGCCGGTCAGCGTCAGATGGTCGGCCTCGGCGAAGGGTTTCGCGACGGCCGCGGTGATACCGGCGTCCGCCTTCCGCTGGACGATCAGCCTGGCCTTCAGCACCAGCTCGCGGCCGGTCCTGTCCGCCCCGGCCTTCTCCGCCGCCGCGGCGGCCACAGCGAGCGCCCCGAGGGTCGCCGCGCCGCCGTCCGGGATCTTGGTCAGGGTGGTCAGGCCCCAGCCGTAGGGGAACTGCGGATCGTACGAGGCGTCGCCGACGTTGATCGGCAGCTGGGCCTCGGACTTGGGCCAGGTGACGGGGAGTCGGCCGGTGAACGGCCGCTTGCCGTAGAGCACGTCGGCCACGCCGTCACCCTCCGTGCCCGGCAGCCAGGACGCCACCAGGGCGTCGATCTCGCCGAGCCGGTCACCGATCAGCAGCGGGCGCCCGGAGACGATCAGCACCGCGCACTTCATGGCCGCGCACACCTTGTCGACGGCTGCCTTGTCGGCGGCGGACAGCTGGAGGTCATGGCCGTTGCCGACGTCGCCGACGCCCTCGGCGTACGGGGTCTCTCCGACGACGACCACACCGACGTCGTAGCCGGCCGTGGGCGCGGAGGCGTCCTCGGAGTAGGTGACGTCCCCGTCCTTGCGCATCGCGTCGAGGATGGTCGTGCCCCGGGTGTGGGTGCCGGACGCGCCCTGCCAGGTGACGGTCCAGCCGCCGGTCTGGTTGCCGAGGTCATCGGCGTCGGACCCGGCGACGTACACCTTCTGGTTCTTCTTCAGCGGGAGCACTCCCCCACTGTTCTTCAGCAGCACCTGCGACTCGGCGGCGGCCTGTCGAGCGACGGCCCGGTGCGAAGTGGAGCCGATCTGCGGGGCGTTGGTGGTGTCGGCGTACGGGTGCTCGAAGAGGCCGAGCCGGAACTTCTGCGTCAGGATGCGCGCCACGGCGTCGTCGATCCGCTTCCGGTCGACCTTCCCCGCCTTGACCTGGTCGACGAGCGTGGCGCTGAAGTCCTTGTAGGAGTACGGCACCATCATCATGTCGACGCCGGCGTCGACGGCGGTGGTGACCTGGGTGGCGTAGTCGCCCGGGAGCTGGTTGACGGCGTCCCAGTCGCTGATGACGAAGCCGTCGAAGCCCATACGGCCCTTGAGGACGCCGTTGATCATGTCGCCGCGGGCGTGCATCTTCACCGGGCCCCGGCCGTCACCGAGGATGTCGAGCGAGGAGTAGGACGGCATGACGGTGCCGACGCCCCGGTCCACGGCGCTCTCGTACGGCGCCAGGTGGACGGCCTCCAGCTGCTGCCGGGTGACCTTGGTGACGCCCTGGTCGATGGTGTAGGTGCCGGTGGTGGAGGAGCCGTACTCGGTGCCGCCGTCGCCGACGAAGTGCTTGGCGGTGGCGAGGACTCTGTCGTCGTCCTTCAACTCCCGCCCGTCGGCGGGGCCTTGGAGACCCTGGATGATCGTCTCCATCGACTCGACGAGCGCCGGATCCTCGCCGAAGGACTCATAGGCGCGGCCCCAGCGTTCGTCGCGGGAGACACAGAGACAGGGGGCGAAGTCCCAGGGGATGCCGGTGGAGCGGACTTCCGACGCCGTCACCGCGCCGGTCCTCTCGGCGAGTTGAGGGTCCCTGGTCGCGCCGATGCCGATGTTGTGCGGCATGATCGTGGCGCCCACCAGGTTGTTGTGGCCGTGGACGGCGTCGACGCCGTAGATCAGCGGGATCTGGAAGCGGGTCGCCCGGGCGCGGAGCTGGAAGCCGTCGATCATCCTGGCCCATGCGGCCGGGGTGTTGGGGGTCGGGGTGGAGCCGCCGCCGGAGAGCAGCGAGCCGAGGCCGTACGTGGCGATGTCGGCGCCCTCCCCCACGGCCCCGCGCTCGGCCTGGGTCATCTGGCCGGCCTTCTCCTCCAGGGACATCCGGGACAGGAGATCGGCGACGCGCTTGCGCACGGGCAACTTCGGGTCCAGATACGGCAGTCCGTGCGCGTCGATGACGATCTGCGGGTTCTCGGCGGGCGGCTTGGCGCCGGTCACGGTCAGCTTCAGGGGGATGGTCTCGGCGGGCTCGGCGGCCTTGTCCCTGAGTGTGGGGACCTTGATGGTCCGGGTGGCGCCGGAGGCCGTGCCGGCCGGGAAGGTGAGGGTGCCGGTGACGGGCGTGTAGTCCCTGCCGGGGTCGGCGGTACCGCCGCCGGTCTCGTACGCGACGGTCACCGGGTCGTCGAGGGGCGCGGAGCCGGTGGTGGCGACGGTGACCTCGACGGTGGCCGTGCCGCCTTCCCGCACCGGGTGGACGGCCGAGTCGGTCGTGACGCCCGCCCGCAGGGACTGGTCGGCCCTGCCGTACAACTCGACGTCGTCCATGGCGAACGTGCCGTGGACGCCGACGGGGAGCGTGACGGCGTACCCCCACATCTGCGTGAGGCCGAGGACGTGGTCGATGCCGCCGACGGGCTGGTAGTCGGTGCGGTACTGGAAGTCGGTGAAGGGGAGCTCGATCTCCTTCCAGCCGGTGAAGTCGTCGGTGAAGGAGGTCGTCCAGAGTTCGGAGGCCTCGCCGTTCGCACCGCCGTCCTTGAGCTCGAAGGCGACCTTCTTGCCGTTGTTCTCGCCGTCCCACCAGAAGCGGATGCCCTGGTGGGCGGACCAGTCGTGGGCGGGCAGGTCGGCGGCGTAGTCGTGGGTGAAGCCGCCGTAGCCGCTGATGTCGTAGGTGCCGGTGAGGACTTTCTCGCCCTGGGGGGCGTCCGGCCGTGCGGTCAGGGCGAGTCGGGGCGGATCGTCGCTGTCGCCGCCCCAGGTGAAGATGCCCTCGGCGGGCTGGGAGGCGAAGGGGACCTCACCTTCGAAGAGGTCGACGGGCACGGGCGGCGGGTCGTCGGCCGCCCGTGCGGACGCCAGTGGGATCAGGGCGGCGAGGAGTGTGGCGGAGGCGAGCAGGGCGGTTCTTCGCATGGAGCTTCCCCCTTGGCTCTCGTGGTCCACTCATGGCTTACTTCACGCCGTGAGTGAACTGGGAGCACACAGAACCGTCAAGACACCCCGCAGCCCCGAGCTCACACCGGACGAGTGTCACAGAGGCTTGATGCGAGCCTTGAGCAGGCAGAACTCATTGCCCTCGGGGTCCATCAGGACATGCCAGGGCTCCTCCCCGGTCTGACCGATGTCGGCCGGACGCGCACCGAGCTCCAGGAGGCGTTCGAGTTCGGCGTCCTGGTCGCGGTCGGTGGGGTTGACGTCGATGTGCAGCCGGGACTTGCCCGGCTCCGGCTCGTCCCTGCGGCTGAAGAAGATCGTGGGCTGCGGACCGCCGAACCCCTCCGGCGTCCCGATCTCCGCCCAGCCCTCCCCGCGCTCGACCACGACATAGTCCAGGACCTCGCACCAGAAACGCGCCAGCAGTTCGGGGTCCCGGCAACCGAGGACGAGTTCACCGATACGACATGCCATGGAGCAACCTGCCTTCAGCCTGGGAGAACGACCTCGCGACCGTACCCGACGGGGTGGACGCGGGTGAACCGATTTCGAAGCGGTGCGCGATCGTGGCCGAACGGCGCCCGGACGATGGCATGTTCGAGGCATGAGACGTGCGGGGGCGGCGGTGGCCGGAGTCGTGGGCGGGGTGTTGATGCTGAGCGGGTGCGGGGCGGTCGATCTGCCGCTGGCCGGGGTGCGGGCCGGGGCGGACGGGGTGCCGTACGCGCTGATCAGGCCGTGCGGGGACGACGAGTACATGAAGCCGTGGCTGGACGGATGGGCCGGGGCCGCGGAGGACGGGCCGAGCACCACGGGGTGGGGCGTCAAGAGGGAGAACCTGCACGGCGACGCCGACTTCCCGCTGTTCTCGCCGCCGGCCGACTGGAAGGCCCGCCACCGGGGCGCTCAGCGCCTGCTGCCCGAGCACCACTACTCGCTGACGTTCGGCCACTACATCGTCGGCGACTCGTACAACGGGATCGCCGACTTCTCCACCGAGGACATCGAGAAACTGAAGCCCGGTCAGGTCTGGGCCGACGGGCGGGTCATGAGCCGGGCCGCGTTCGAGAAGCTCGCCGCGGACTCCTGCTGAAACGCGCGCACGCCCTCGCCGGGCTGCCAGGAGACCGGGCTCGCCCGCGGCTACGCGTCCAGCGTGTAGAGGTGGGTGTCGCTGCAGACGTGGACCCGGCCGTCGGCCACCGCCAATGACCTGACGTCTCCACCTGCCTTCGCCTGCCAGCGGACCTGGCCGTTGTCCGCCCTGATCGCCCACACCTGCCCCAGCCTGGTGCCGAAGTACACCTTGCCGTCGGCCACCACGGGGGCGGAACGGATGGAGCTGTCGGCGGTGACACGCCAACGCGCTTTGCCGGTGGTCGCGTTCAGGGCGTAAAGGCGAGAGTCGCTGCCGGCGATGTAGAGGGTGTCGCCGTGGATCGCCGGGGTGGTGTCGAAGCCACCGCGGACGAGGTACGGCCACGCCGACCAGCGCTGCTCACCGGTGGCGGCGTCCAGTGCGTGCACCTCGCGGTGATGCCTTCCGCCCAGATACAGGGTGCCGTCGTGGACCAGGGGGGTGACGGCACCATCGACGCCGGTGGGCCGCTGCCAGCGGACGGCGCCCGTGGCCGGGTCGAGGGCCCGGACCGTTCCCCCGTCCTCGACGACGTACAACGTGCCGTCGGCCAGCACGGGCCCCGCCAGGTTCGCCCCACCGCGCCGGTACCTCACCCGCCGACGGCGGCGCCCGGTCGCCGCGTCGAAGGTGCGCAGGTGGCGGCTGCCGTCGACGTGGTGGACCAGGCCGTCCGCGACGACGGGCGACGTCAGCGAGACGGCGGGTATCCGCCGGCGCCAGCGGACTCGGCCGTCGGCGGTGTCGAGGGCGTAGAACTTGTTCCCCCCGTATCTGCCCTGGCCCGCGACATAGACGGTGTCACCGGACGCGGCGGGAGCGGCGAGGTGGCCGATCTCGCTGGTGCTCCACCGGACGAGTCCGTCGGCCGCCTCGACGGCCCACACTCTGAGGCCCACGACGTAGACGGTTCCGTCGTGGACACAGGGCACCGAGGGGTTCGGGCCGACGAACGTCCACCAGCGCACGGTTCTGGTCCGGATTCTCACGCGAGCCCCCCAACGGGAGTTACTCCGCGGGCTCCACCCCGGCCCGCAGCAGTCCGTAGGTGTACGCGTCCTCCAGGGCCTGCCAGGACGCGGCGATGACGTTCTCCGCGACACCGACCGTGGACCACTCGCCGCTGCCGTCGGACGTGGAGATCAGGACGCGGGTGGTGGACTCGGTGCCGTGCACGCCCTCCAGGATGCGGACCTTGTAGTCGACGAGGTCGAGCTTGGCCAGTTGGGGGTAGATCTTCTCCAGGGCCACACGCAGGGCGCGGTCGAGGGCGTTGACCGGGCCGTTGCCCTCGGCGGTGGCGACGATGCGCTCGCCCTTGGCGTAGAGCTTGACCGTGGCCTCGTTGGCGTGGGAACCGTCGGGGCGGTCCTCGACGATGGCCCGCCAGGACTCGACCTCGAAGTACCTCAGCGGCTTGCCCTCGACCTCGCCGCGCAGCAGCAGCTCGAAGCTCGCGTCGGCCGCCTCGTAGGTGTAGCCCCTGAGCTCCCGCTCCTTCACCCGCTCGACGACCCTGCCGACCACCTCGCGGTCGCCGCCGAGGTCGACGCCGAGTTCCTTGCCCTTCAGCTCGACCGAGGCGCGGCCTGCCATGTCGGAGACCAGCATCCGCATGGTGTTGCCGACCGTCTCGGGGTCGATGTGCTGGTACAGGTCCGGGTCGACCTTGATCGCGGAGGCGTGCAGACCGGCCTTGTGCGCGAAGGCGGAGACCCCGACGTAGGGCTGGTGGGTGGAGGGGGTGAGGTTGACGACCTCGGCGATGGCGTGGGAGATGCGGGTCATCTCGCGGAGCTTGCCGTCGGGGAGGACCTTCTTGCCGTACTTCAGCTCCAGGGCGGCGACGACCGGGAAGAGGTTGGCGTTGCCGACGCGCTCGCCGTAGCCGTTCGCGGTGCACTGCACATGCGTCGCGCCCGCGTCGACGGCGGCGAGGGTGTTGGCGACCGCGCAACCGGTGTCGTCCTGGGCGTGGATGCCGAGCCGGGCGCCGGTGTCGGCGAGGACCGTGGAGACCACCGCCTGCACCTGGGCGGGGAGCATGCCGCCGTTGGTGTCGCAGAGGATCACCACGGACGCCCCGGCCTCGTCGGCGGCCCGTACGACGGCCTTGGCGTACTCGGGGTTGGCGCGGTAGCCGTCGAAGAAGTGCTCGCAGTCGACGAAGACCCGGCGGCCCTGCCCGCTCAGGTACGAGACCGTGTCGCGGACCATCTCCAGGTTCTCGTCCAGCGTGGTGCGCAGCGCCAGCTCCACATGCCGGTCGTGGGACTTGGCGACCAGGGTGATCACCTCGGCGCCCGAGTCCAGGAGCGCCTTGACCTGCGGGTCCTCGCTCGCCTTGGCGCCGGCGCGGCGGGTGGCGCCGAACGCGACGAGCTGGGCGTGCCTGAAGTCGATCTCCTGGCGGGCGCGGGCGAAGAACTCGGTGTCCCGCGGGTTGGCGCCGGGCCAGCCGCCCTCGATGAAGCCCACGCCGAAGTCGTCCAGGTGCCGTGCGATCGCGAGCTTGTCGGCGACGGTGAGGTTGATGCCCTCACGCTGCGCGCCGTCGCGCAGGGTGGTGTCGAAGACGTGGAACGAATCGTCGAGCTCGCTGGTTTCGGTCATGGTGTCAAGGCTCCTGTGTTGGATCTCGGTCGTACCGGAATGACCGGCTCCACCGTCCTCCAATGATCCCTCGCGCTGCCTTCCCGGCTGTGGGTGGGGCCAGAAAAGCGAAAAACCCCTCGCGGGTGCGAGAGGTCTGCGCGCGGGTCGAGAACGACGGTGTCCGCCCGTACCTGGTCGTACGTGGCGGTCACTGCGGACCGGCGCGCCTGCTGCCAATAATCATGGCGAACGAGAGCACGGGGGCAGTCTGGCACAACCCGCCCCCGCACTCACCGCCCGTCTCAGGATGCGAGCACCGCGCTGGTCACCGCAGGTGCCCCACGAAGATGTCGGCGACGCCGTTGGTGTCGTACGGGACGAGGTTCGTGGCCGTCGAGGAGAAGGCCGCGCGACCGGCGGCGCTCAGCGAGACCGCGTCTGACGCCCCGTCGGGCTGCGAGCCGTCGGCCGCGAGGCCGATCCGCCGGACGGCGCCCGTGCGCAGGTCCTTGACGAAGACGTCCGCGACGCCGTCGGTGTCCCCGGGGACCAGGTTGTCGGCGCTGGAGACGAAGGCGGCGCGGCGGCCGTCGGCGCTGAGGCTCACGCCCTGGCTCGCGCCGTCCGCCTGACCGCCGTCGGCCGCGGTGCTCAGCCGACGGGTGGTCTTCAGTTTCCGGTCGAAGACGAAGACGTCGGTCGTCTTGTTCGTGTCGCCGGCCACCAGGCTGTCCACGTTGGAGGAGAAGGCGACATAGCGGGCGTCGGCGCTCGTCGACGGCCCCCAGGAGCCGCTCTTGTAGACGAAGCGGGTGGGGATGCTGACCTGCTCGGTGGTGCCCCGGGCGCGGTCGCGCACGTACACGTTGGTGCCGTGGGTCCACTCGTGCGCCGGGTCCAGCTGGGCGGCGGTGGTGAAGGCGACGTAGCGGCCGTTCGCGCCGAACGAGGTGAGGAAGGAGGCGCTGTCGCCGAGGGTGCCGTCGGTGCGGTACTGGACCAGTTCGTTCCGCCCGGTGACGCGGTCGTGGACGATCACGTCGTCACGGCCGTTGGTGTCGCCGGGCGCGGCGTCCGCGGCGGCGGTGCTGTAGGCGACATAGCGGCCGTTCGCGCTGATCGCCGGGTCGTAGTTGAGCCGGTAGGACGGCGGTTCGGCCGCGTGGCCGGTGCTGATGCGCTCGGTGCGGTGGGTTTCGCGGTCGACGAGGTAGATGTCGTCGAGGCCGTTGTCGTCGCCCTTCGCGAGCGCGGCCCTGGTGGCGAGGACCACGTAGCGGCCGTCCGCGCTGAGCGCGGGAGCCTCGGCCGGGCCCTCGGCGACCCGCTGCGTGCGGCCGGTGCGCAGATCGCGCACGAAGACGTCGGCGACGCCGTCGTGGTCGCCCCTGACCAGGTTGTCGGCGGCCGAGACGAAGACGACGTACCGGCCGTCGGCACTGATCGCGGGCGCGGACGAGGCGCCGTCGGCCTCCCGGCCGCCCGGCCCCGTGCTCACCCTGGAGGTGCGGGGCGCGGCGGAGTCGGCGTGCGCGGCCGGGAGAGCGGTGCCGGCGAGCGCGGCCACGAGGGCGGTAGCGGCGCAGAGGCGGTGCGTGCGGCGTATGTGACGCATGCGGTGTGTTCGGCGTGTGCGGTGCATGGAAGTCCCCCTGGATTCCTTGCGGTTCGGCTTTCCCTCGTTCAGCGGACGCGGCGGACGAAGCCGTCGTAATGGCCGTTGGTGTCGCCCCGGACGAGTTGGGACGAGTCGCTGCCGAGGCCGATGCGGTGCCCGCCCGCGCCGACCGAGTAGGCCTCCACGGAGTCGTCCGTGACGGGTCCGCCGGAGACGGCGGTGCTCACCAGACGGGTGGCGCCGGTGCGCAGGTCGCGGAGATAGACGTTGGCCGGTCCGAGCCGACCGTCGGCGAGCCGCGGGTCCGCCTGGTACACCACGTGGCGGCCGTCCGGGTCCAGCAGGGGGTAGCGGGGCCCGCTCCCGCCGGCGGGAGCCGCGTCGATCCGCCGGGTGACGTCGGTGCGCAGGTCACGGACGTAGACATGGGTGCCGTCGTCCTGGGTCTCGCCCGGGACCAGGTCGTCGCCCCAGTACTGGAAGGCGACGGTCCGGCCGTCCGCGGAGAGCGTGACGGAGTTCGCGTAGTGCTCGGCCGGGGTGCCGTCCGGTTTGACGTTGACCCGCTCCTCGGTGCCGGTGCGGCGGTCGTGCACCCAGGTGGCGCCGTTCCCGCTGCGCGGCACCATCTGGGTGTACGACACATAGCGGCCGTCGGCGCTGATGGCGCTCAGGAGCGAGGGATCGGTCGGGCGGTCGCGCCTGCTGACCCGTTCGACGGTGCCCGTGCGGCGGTCCAGGACGTAGACCGCGCCGAAGAGGTCGCCGGGGTTGTGCTCCATCCGGTCGGCCTTGGCGTTGAAGGCGATGTAGCGGGCGTTCGCCGACATGGTGGCGTTCGCCGTGAAGGCGGAACCGCCGTCGAGGGCCACGCTGAGCCGCTGGGTGCGGCCGGTGCGGCGGTCGCGCAGATAGACGTCCTGGGCCGCCTCGTCGGCGGGCGGGTGGTCCCAGTGGACCAGGTTCCTGGCGTTGGAGCTGAACAGGACGTACCGCCCGTCGGCGCTGATGGCCCGCGCGGAGGACTCCCCGCCGACGGCCTGGCCGCCGTCCGAGGCCACATCGACCCGCTCGACGGTCCCCCTGCGCAGGTCGCGCACGAAGACATCGGAACTCTTGTTGGTGTCGCCCGGCACCAGATTGGACGCGTACGCCGTGAAGAGCGCGAACCGGCCGTCGGCGCTGAACTGCGGCCCGTACGCGTTGTCGTCGCCCTGTTCCCCCGTCGCCGACACCGTGACCCGCTCGGTCCGCGGCTGTGGGGCCGGTACCGCGGACGGGGCCGACAGCGCGACCAGCGCCCCGGTCACCACCGCGACGGACACCCCGCGCGACACCCGCGCGGCCGACACCCCGCGCGGCCCCACCGCGGCCGACACCTCAGACATGGCTGTGAACACGCTTCCCCCTGCGTTCCCCGTATGACGCTGCTCCCCCGGCCCTGCGCCGAGGGCTCCGGTCGAGACAAGCGCACCACGGGAGACAGGGTCAATCCCCCGAATTGAGTACAACCCGGGCGCGAGGTCAGACGTCCGCGAGGAGCCCCTCGTCCAGGAACTCCCGTACATGGCCGAGAACATACGCTCGGTCGGATCCCCTGACCCCGACGGCCACGTCGATGGCGAAACCGTCCATCAGGGACCGCAGCCGGGTCGCGAAGCGGTCCGGGTCGACCCGGCGGAACTCGCCCCGGGACACGCCCTCCGCGATCAGCGCGACGAGATCGCGGTGCCAGGCTCCCTCGATCGCGGACTGGCGGTCGCGGGCCTCCGATTCCTCGGCCGCGCTCTGCGAGCGGTTCCAGACCTCCAGCCAGAGGGTCCAGTGCGGGTCGCGGTGGCCGTCGGGGACGTAGAGATCCACATACGCGTCGAGCCGTTCACGCGCCGTACCCGGGCGGCCCAGCAGCCGCCCGCGCTCGGCGCCGAGCCGGCCCTCGCTCCACTCCAGGGTCTGCAGCAGCAGCTCGTCCTTGGTGCGGAAGTAGTAGAGCAGATGTCCGCTGCTCATACCGACCTCCCGGCCGAGCGCCGCCATGGTGAGCCGCTCCAGACCACGTTCGGCGATCATGCCCATGGCGGCGGCGAGCACCTCCTCGCGCGGCGGCGCGTTCTTCCGCGCCCGTGCCGCACCGGCCATCGGTCAACTCCTCGGGATCCTGGGCTGCTGCTGGGTGATGCAGTGGATGCCACCTCCACCGGAGAAGATCGTACGGGCGTCGACCAGGGTCACCGTCCGCTGCGGGAAGAGCCGGCGGAAGATCCCGGCGGCGGTCTCGTCGCGCGGGTCGTCGAAGGCGCAGAGCACCACACCGCCGTTGCAGAGGTAGTGGTTGATGTAGGAGTGGTCGACCCAGTGGCCGTCGGCCTCCAGGGTGGTGGGCGCGGGGACCTCGACGACCTCCAGGCGGCGGCCCTTCGCGTCGGTCTCGGCGCGCAGGAGGCCGAGGTACTCCTGGGAGCGGGCATGGTCCGGGTGGGCCGGGTCGCGCTGGCTGTGGACCAGCACGGTGCCGGGCCCGGCGAAGGCGGCGACGATGTCGACATGGCCCTGGGTGCCGTAGACGCCGTAGTCGCCGGTGAGGCCGTGCGGGAGCCAGATGGCCTTGGTGGTGCCGAGCTTGGCGTGGATCTCCGCCTCGACCTGCTCCCGGGTCCAGCCGGGGTTGCGGCCGCCACCGAGCTGGACGGTCTCGGTGAGCAGGACCGTGCCCTCGCCGTCGACGTGGATCGCGCCTCCCTCGTTGACCAGGGTGCTGCTCAGGACGGGTGCCCCGGCCAGGTCCGCGACCTGGCGGGCGATCTTGGCGTCATGCTCCCAGCGGGCCCAGTCCTGGGCGCCCCAGCCGTTGAACACCCAGTCCACGGCGGCCAGTTCACGGCCGTCGGTGACGAAGGTGGGGCCGATGTCGCGCATCCAGGCGTCGTCCAGCTCCCGCTCGGCCAGGTCGACGTCCGGGCCGAGCAGTTCACGCGCCGTGGCGCCCTGACCCGGTCCGTGCACCATCGTCACGGGTTCGAACCGGCGCACGGCGCGGGCCACGGACGCCCAGGCGGCGCGGGCCCGGGCCAGCTCCTCGTCGGTGGAGAAGGTCGGGTTGGGTCCGGGCCAGGCCATCCAGGTGCGCTCGTGCGGGGCCCACTCGGGGGGCATGCGGAAGCTCATCACAAGTCCTACTCGGCAGAAGTCCTAGAGGAAGTACAGGCGGTTGAGGGAGACGGAGTCGGCGGGGTCGGAGCGCAACGGTTCGCCGTCGAGCGTGACCAGCCCGGTCCGCCGGTCCACCTCCACCGCTCCGGTGCGGGAGTTGAGCCGCAGGTCGGCGGGCCCGATGCCGCGGGTGTTCCGTACGGCGACCCTTCTCCGGCGCGTCGGCATGGTGTCGTTGCCCTGGTCCAGGGCGGCGCGCGCGACGAAGGCCACCGAGATGTCGGCGGGGGTGGCGCCGTACGCCCCGAACTGCGGTCCGAGGACCAGGGGTTCACAGGTGTCCGTCGCCGCGTTCGGGTCGCCGACGACGCCGTAGGCGGGGAAGCCGGCCTTCAGCACCAGCTGCGGCTTGGCGCCGAAGTACTCGGGGCGCCACAGCACGATGTCGGCGAGCTTGCCGGTCTCGATCGAGCCCACCTCGTGGGCGAGGCCGTGCGCGATGGCCGGGTTGATGGTCAGCTTGGCCAGGTAGCGCAGGACGCGCTCGTTGTCGTGCGCGTCCGGGGCGCCGAACTGGGCCTTCATCTTCCCGGCCATGGCGAAGGTACGGCGGACCGTCTCGCCGGCCCGGCCCATGCCCTGCGCGTCGGACGAGGTGATCCCGATGGCGCCCAGGTCGTGCAGCACGTCCTCGGCGCCCATGGTCCCGGCGCGGATGCGGTCACGGGCCATGGCGGCGTCGCCGGGCAGGTCGGTCTTGAGGTCGTGGACGGAGACGATCATGCCGTAGTGCTCGGCGACGGCGTCCCGGCCGAAGGGGAGGGTGGGGTTGGTGGAGGAGCCGATGACGTTGTGCACTCCCGCCATCTTCAGCACGTTCGGCACATGGCCGCCCCCGCAGCCCTCGATGTGGAAGGCGTGGATGGTGCGCCCCTCCAGCACCCGCAGGGTGTCCTCGACGGAGAGACACTCGTTCAGCCCGTCGCTGTGCAGGGCGACCTGGACGTCGTGTTCCTCGGCCACGCGCAACGCCGTGTCCAGCGCGCGGGTATGGGCGCCCATGTCCTCGTGCACCTTGAAGCCGCTCGCCCCGCCCTCGGCCAGCGCCTCGACCAGCGGCGCCTCGTGCGAGGACGAACCCCGCCCCAGGAAGCCGATGTTGACCGGCCAGGCGTCGAAGGCGTTGAACGCGTGCCCGAGCGCCCACGGCGAGTTGACGCCGACGCCCCACACGGGTCCGAACTCCTGCCCGATGACCGTGGTCACCCCGGAGGCGAGCGAGGCCTCCATGATCCGGGGCGAGAGCAGATGGACATGGGTGTCGACGGCCCCGGCGGTGGCGATGAGCCCCTCCCCGGACACGATGGAGGTGCCCGTCCCCACCACCACGTCGATCCCGTCGAGGGTGTCGGGATTCCCGGCCCGCCCGATGGCGGAGATCCGCCCCTCCCGGATGCCGATCGACACCTTCCGGACGCCCAGCACGGCGTCGATGACGACGACGTTGCTGATCACGACGTCACAGGTGTCCCGTACGGCGGCGGCCTTGAGGTGCAGCCCGTCACGGGCGGTCTTGCCGAAGCCGGCGAGGAACTCGTCGCCGTACGCCTGTGAGTCGGACTCGACCTCGACGGTCAGCCCGGAGTCGCCGAGGCGGACACGGTCGCCGGCGCGGGGGCCGTGCGCGGCCGCGTACTCGTACGGCGTCAGACGGCGGGCCTCGGCCGGATGGCCTCCGGGGCGGCTCATCGGCCGGCCTCCTCATGCGTCGTGCCCAGGTATCCGCAGGCGGCGGCGCGGCGCAGCGCCTCCTCGCGGGCGCCGGGCGCGTCCAGCGGCCCGTCGACGAGCCCGGCGAACCCGATCGCGACCCGCTCCCCGCCGATCGGCACGAGCCCGACCTCCAGCGACTCACCGGGACCGAAGCGCACGGACGACCCGGCGGGCACGGCGAGCCGCATCCCGTAGGCCTGATCGCGGACGAAGTCCAGGCGCGGGTTGGCCTCGAAGAAGTGGAAGTGGGAGGTGACGGAGACGGGCACGGTCGCGGTGTTGGTGACCGTGAGCCGTACGGCGGCCTCGGGCTCGGTGTGCCCGGGCCCCGGCAGCAGCGCACCGGGCGCCCGCTCCCCCAGCCCGCCCCCGCCGATCGGATCGCTCACCACGGCGAGCCGCGACCCGTCGTCGAAGACGGCCTCGACATGCACCTCGGTGACGACGTCGGCGACACCGGGCAGCACGTCCCGCGGCCCGAGGACGGACCGAGCCGCCTCGATCGCCTCGGCCAGCCGCTTTCCGTCCCGCGCGGCCTCGCACACGGTGTCCGCGATCAGCGCGGTGGCCTCCGGCACATTGAGCCGCAGCCCGCGGGCCCGGCGGGCCCGGGCCAGTTCGGCGGCCCCGAAGAGCAGCAGCCGGTCGCGTTCGGTGGGGGTGAGCCGCATATCGCTCCCTTCGCTTAGAGCAGCACTCTAACCAAAGGGGGCACAAGGACGAAAGAAATGGCTCTCGCCATGGCAAAGCTCACATGGAGTGCCGCTCTATCCGGTCAGCCCCGGCAGGAACTCGCTCGCCCCGAACGCCGGCTTCAGATCGCTGAACCAGGTCGCGCCCTCGTCGTAGGCGGCGAAGAAGGGGCGGTCGACGAGGTCCGGGTCGCGGGCCTGGATCAGATGCAGTACGAAGACCTTCTCGCCGGCGATCTCGGCGATGCCGTCCACGCAGACCTTGCCGGGCATCGCGGACATCACCGGTCCGCGCACGGTGCGGGCGAGACCGGAGACACGGGCGTAGGCGTCGCGGAAGATCCGGTGGGCGCGCACGAGGGGGACGCCGAAGTAGCCCTGGGGGCCGGTGTCCCGCTCGACGAACTGGTAGTACGGCACCGCCCCCAGCGTGGTCGTGGTGTCCCAGAGTTCCGCCCAGGCCTCGGCGCTGTCGTTGATGCCGGCCACCAGCGGGCCCTGGCAGCGGATCACCGCGCCGGTGTCGCGCACCCGGCGCATCGCCTCCCGCACGACGGGCGGGCGCAGTTCCCGCGGATGGGTGAAGTGCGCCATCAGGGCGAGGTGGCGGCCGCTCGCCACGACCCTCTCGAAGAGGCGCAGCAGGTCGTCGGCGTCGCGGTCGGTGGTGAAGCGGTACGGCCAGAAGGCCAGGGACTTGGTGCCGACGCGGATGGACCGGACCGTGTCGATCTCCAGCAGGGGGTCGACGTACCGCCGCAGCACCTCCGTGCTCATGACGAGGGGGTCGCCGCCGGTGATCAGGGTGCTGGTGACCTCGGGGTGGGCCCGGAGGTAGGCGGAGGTGGTGGCGATGTCGTCGGTGGCGATACGGAGATCGGCCTCGCCGACGAACTGGGGCCAGCGGAAGCAGTACGTGCAGTAGGCGTGGCAGGTCTGGCCCTGGCGGGGGAAGATCAGCACCGTCTCCGGGTACTTGTGCTGGAGACCGGTGAGGGGGCGGCCCTCGTGTACCGGGACGTTGGCGTCGAGCTGGCCCGAGGGGTGCGGATTGAGCCGCATACGGATCTCGTGCGCGGCCGCCTGGATCTCCCTGCGGGGCGCGTCGCGGGCGAGCAGATCGGCCATCCGGCGGACGTCCGGGGCGGGGAGCATGCCGGACTGCGGGAAGGTCAGACGGAAGACCGGGTCGCCGTCGGGGACCGCCGTCCAGTCGATCAGCTCGTCGATGACGTACGCGTTCGTCCGGAAGGGGAGTACGGCCGCCACCGCGCGCAGGGCGAGCCGTTCGGCGGCCGGCAGGGACGCGCGCGCGAGCAGTCCGTCCAGGTCGCGGGGGGTGAAGGCGCGGAAGCGGGGGCTCCCGTCGGGAGCGGGGTGGAGCGCTGAACTCATCTGTGCGAAGGCCCTCTATTCCGTGACCAGGACCGGCGGCCGCAACTCGACGAACGCGGTCGCCGACGCATCGTACTTCTCTGCGAAGTGGTCGATGAGCCGTCCGTGCAGCTCGGACTCGTCGTCGACGACGAGGACCTCGTGCGCGCCCCGGATGCCCAGGCCCTCGCTGAACGCGGAGAGTTGGTCCAGACGGTGGCGGGCGAGATAGGTGACGAGGTCGGGGCCGGAGACGTAGAGACAGTCGTCCACGAAGACGAACCGGCAGCTGAACTGCCGCCGCCCGTCGGCCGCGTCGACCAGGGTGAGGGGCAGATGGGTGAACCGCTCCATCGGCTTGCCCTGCTGCCACAGCTCGTCGAAGCGCTGCTCCACGAAGGTGCCGAGCGGCGAGCGGACCGCGACCTCCAGCTGGACGCCCTCGCCGGAGAGCCGTCCCACGGTGAGGAAGGAGACCAGACAGCGCTCGTCCCAGCGGTAGAGCGTGACACCGGGTGAGGTGGAACAGAGCCGGACCTCGAGGAGCTGGCGGGAGGACTCGTCGAGCCGCTGGGCGAACCGGTCCAGGGTGCGCAGATTGCGCAGGATGTCCCGACGGATGTCGTCGCTGCGCTCGCCTAGTTCACGCCCGCGCAGGATGACCGCGAGGGAGTCGGGGTCCAGCAGCAGGATCTGGACGCGGGCGCCGCGGGCGGTGGCCGCCCTGACGCCCCGGAAGAGCCGCTCGGAGAACTGCGGGCCGAAGAGGTTGGAGAAGGTGTCGAGCACCTTGACGTTGGAGGTGGCGCCGTGGACCTGGGCGGAGAACCACTCGTAGTCGAGCCGGGTGTGCTCGCGCACCCGGCCCTCCTGGGCGCGCGAGATCAGCGGGCCGATCACGAAGACCGTGATGACCACGCCGACGAGGTCGGTGCCGAGATTGAGGGCCAGGTTCGCGCTGTAGCTGTCCATGGCGCGGGCCCGCCACAGCAGGAACCCCGCGACGGCGGCCAGCAGCACGAGCAGGCTGAGGCTCTGCGGACGCCTCGGACTGCGTAACGCCCGCAGCAGCCACCTCAGTCTCGGTATCGGCCCACCACTCACCAGCGCCCCCTCCCCCGTGAGCCGCGGAACCCGTGTTCCGCGCAAGATGCGGAAGAAGTGGATACCCGCGCGGGGGAGGCGCTACGCGTGTCCGGTCACTCGCCGAGCCGGTGCATCCAGCCGTGCTTGTCCTCGGCCGTACCGCGCTGGATGTTCAGCAGGGCCTCGCGCAGCTTCAGGGTGACCTCGCCGGGCTCGCCGCCCGACTGCTGCCACTCCGCACTCTCCCGCTTGACGGTGCCGACGGGGGTGATGACGGCCGCCGTGCCGCAGGCGAAGACCTCGGTGAGCGTGCCGTTCTCCGCGTCGCGCTGCCACTGGTCGATGGAGACGCGGCCCTCTTCGGACGCGTAGCCGAGGTCTCGGGCGACGGACAGCAGGGAGTCACGGGTGACGCCCTCCAGGATGGACCCGGTCAGCGTCGGGGTGACGATACGGTCGCCGTAGACGAAGTAGAGGTTCATGCCGCCGAGTTCCTCGACCCACTTGTGCTCGACCGCGTCGAGGTAGCAGACCTGGTCGCAGCCCTTGGCCGCCGCCTCGGCCTGGGCCAGCAGGGAGGCCGCGTAGTTGCCGCCGGTCTTGGCGTCGCCGGTGCCGCCGGGGACGGCGCGGACGCGGTTCTCGGAGAGCCAGATGGTGACCGGCCTGACGCCGCCCGGGAAGTAGGCGCCGGCCGGGGAGGCGATGACCAGGAAGAGGTACTCGTTGGCGGGCTTCACGCCCAGCCCGACCTCGGTCGCGATCATGAACGGGCGGAGGTAGAGGGACTCCTCGCCGCCGTGCGCCGGGACCCAGTCCGCGTCCTGCTTCACCAGCGCGTCGCACGCCTCGATGAACGTCTCGACCGGCAGCTCGGGCATGCCGAGGCGGCGGGCGGAGGACTGGAAGCGCAGGGCGTTCTTCTCGGGGCGGAACGTGGCGACGGAGCCGTCGGGCTGACGGTAGGCCTTCAGGCCCTCGAAGATCTCCTGCGCGTAGTGCAGGACCATCGTCGCCGGGTCGAGGGAGATCGGCGCGTACGGAACGAGCTGGCCGTCGTGCCAGCCGCGGCCCTCGGTCCACTTGATGATCACCATGTGATCCGTGAAGTGGCGGCCGAACCCGGGGTTCGCCAGGATCGCGTCGCGTTCCGCGGCGGAAAGTGGCGAGGCCGAGGGCTTGAGCTCGATCGTGGGCGTCGTCATGAGTGGTTGTCCTTCACCGGTTGTGTAGTGACACGGGCCGCGCTCACGCCCTTTTACTGTCAGTGACCAGTGCTAGGACGTCCGAGCATTCCCTCATTCCGCGGCTCCCGTTCGATTATCGCGCGGGGGTGTCGTGGACGAAAACGGCGTGAATGCGACCCAGGGGATGATGGTGGCACCCGGCGGGGACATAGCGAAAGCCGCCGGGTGCGGATGCGACCCGGCGGCTTCGAGTGATCTCGAGGAGCGCGGGGTCAGCCGGCTACTCGTACGGCGAGCGCGTCGCCGATCTCGCTGGTGCTGCGGGCGGGCTTGCCGGTGCGCTCGCCGAGGTCGGCCGAGACGGCCTCCTCGATCCGGGTGGCCTCGGCCTCGTAACCGAGGTGACGCAGGAGCAGGGCGACGGACAGGACCGTGGCGGTGGGGTCGGCCTTGCCCTGGCCGGCGATGTCGGGCGCGGAACCGTGGACCGGCTCGAACATCGAGGGGAACTCGCCGGAGGGGTTGATGTTCCCGCTCGCGGCGACGCCGATACCGCCGGAGACGGCCGCGGCGAGGTCGGTGATGATGTCGCCGAACAGGTTGTCGGTGACGATCACGTCGAAGCGGCCGGGGTCGGTGACCAGGTAGATGGTGGCCGCGTCGACGTGGATGTAGTCGGTGGTGACCTCGGGGAAGTCCTGGGCCACCTTGTTGAAGATGTTCGTCCACAGGTGACCGGCGAAGGTCAGCACGTTGTTCTTGTGGACGAGGGTGAGCTTCTTGCGCGGGCGGGCCTGGGCGCGGGCGAAGGCGTCACGGACCACGCGCTCGACCCCGAAGGCCGTGTTGACCGAGACCTCGGTGGCGACCTCGTGCTCGGTGCCCTTGCGGATGGTGCCGCCGTTGCCCGTGTAGGGGCCCTCGGTGCCCTCGCGGACCACGACGAAGTCGATCTCCGGCTCGCCGGCGAGCGGGGTGGCGACGCCGGGGAGGAGCTTGGAGGGACGCAGGTTGACGTGGTGGTCGAAGGCGAAGCGGAGCTTGAGCAGGAAGCCGCGCTCCAGGACACCGGAGGGGACCGACGGGTCGCCGATGGCGCCGAGCAGAATCGCGTCGTGCTTCTTGAGCGCGTCGAGGTCGGCGTCGGTGAGGGTCTCACCGGTCGCGTGGTAACGCTTGGCGCCGAAGTCGAAGTCCTGGGTCTCCAGCTTCACATCCTGCGGAAGGACGGCGGAGAGGACCTTGAGACCTTCGGCCACGACCTCCTGGCCGATGCCGTCACCGGGGATCACTGCGAGATTGATGCTGCGAGACATGTCGGCACCCTACTCCTCGTCCCATGGGATGACATGCCGTGTCCGCGATACGGACGCGCCGGTGCCCCGGGGCGTCAACAAGTCGCCACGCGTTCACCCCTGTGTATGGCGGGCGTTGGCAATCGCTGGGAAGTTCCCTTCCATGGACCTTCCCGACTTCGGCATTCCGCCGCGGCTCGCGCGCCGGATGAGCATGGCCGAGCAGCACGAGTACCTGCGCACCAAGCTCATGCGGCGCCGCACCCTGGTGACGGCGGGCGCGGTGGCCGCGGGCGGCCTGCTGACCGGCTGCGGCGGTTCCGGATCGGCGGGTGCTTCGAGGGGTACGACGGCTCCCTCGCCCTCCGCCTCCGAGGTGCACGGGTCGTTCATCTCCCCCTTCGGCCGCCATCTCGCCTTCGGTGCCGACCCCAAGACCCAGATGCGGGTGTCCTGGCAGGTCCCGCTCGCGGTGAAGAAGCCGTACGTCCGTGTCGGCACCCGTCCCGACGAGCTGGGCCGCAGGATCGAGGCCGAGGTCCGCGATCTGCACACGCCCGGGGTCACCGGCGTGCGCTCCGCCCTGGAGCAGTACTACCTGCACGCGGCCCTGGACGGCCTGCGCCCCGGCACCACGTACTACTACGGCGTCGGCCACGAGGGCTTCGACCCCGCGTCCGCCGCCCGTCGCGCGACGATCGCCACGTTCCGCACCGCGCCCGCCGGCCCGGAGAAGTTCGTCTTCACCGCCTTCGGCGACCAGGGCGTCAGCCAGGCGGCAGCCGCCAACGACCACGTCCTGCTGCGCCGGAATCCCGCCTTCCACCTCCACGCCGGCGACATCTGCTACGCCGACACCAACGGCCAGGGCAGGAAGTCCGACGGCTACGACCCCTCGTACTGGGACCTGTTCCTCAAGCAGAACGAACCGGTGGCGAGGACGGTCCCCTGGATGGTGACCACCGGCAACCACGACATGGAGGCCTGGTACTCGCCCGACGGCTACGGCGGCCAGCTGGCCCGCTGGTCCCTCCCGCGGAGCGGCTTCGACGCCCGCACGGCCCCCGGGGTGTACTCCTTCACCTACGGCAACGTCGGCTTCGTCGCGCTGGACGCCAACGACGTGTCGTACGAGATCCCCGCCAACCTCGGCCACACGGACGGCCGTCAGACGAAGTGGCTGGACGGCAGGCTGGCCGAGCTGAGGGCGGACCGGTCGGTGGACTTCGTCGTCGTCTTCTTCCACCACTGCGCCTACTCGACGTCCGCGCACGCCTCCGACGGCGGGGTGCGGGAACAGTGGCTGCCGCTGTTCGCCAAGCACCAGGTCGACCTGGTCATCAACGGCCACAACCATGTCTACGAGCGCACGGACGCCATCAAGCAGGGGACGGTCGGCCGCGCCGTCCCCATCGGGGCGTCGACGGACCCGACCAGGGACGGGATCGTCTACGTCACGGCCGGCGGCGGGGGCCGCGATCTGTACGGCTTCCCGACGGGCGTCAAGGAGAGCTACGAGGGTCATGTGACGCGGCATGACGCGGTGCCCGGCTTCTCGTGGGAGAAGGGGCAGTCCGCCGCGAAGGAGACCGTGGAGTGGTCGCGGGTGCGCTACCGCGGTTTCTCGCTCCTGTCGGTGGAGGCGGTGAGCGGTGCGCGGCCGGCCCTCAGGGTGTCGGCGCTGGCGCAGAGCGGTGAACGCATCGACCATTTCGAGGTGCGGCGCGGGGCGTGAGTCCGCGCCGCACCCCTGCGGGTGCGGCTCCCGGCTCCTAGGTGATGCCCGGCTCAGTGGCCGGTCGAACCGCCGTTGTCCCTGCGATCCAGAGCGCGCTGGAGGGCGGCCGCGGCGTTCTTGCGGTCGGACTCACTCGTACGGGAGATGTGACGGACTCGGCGGCGTGCGGTCGTCTCGGCCATGGGAAATCGACTCCTTCGAATCCGGGAGTGCCAAAAGGGGTTACGAGACGCCGGAAGGGGCGGGGAGCGGCGCCGCAGGGGTTGCCTGCGCGGGGCGCGCTCACGACCGCCATTCGCTTGGTCGAGCGAGACGTTCGGCTCCTACAAAAGTAAGGGAGCGCCCCCGGTCTGTCTCCACAATTACTCGGACTTCCTACTATCTGAGACGGCGAATGGGGTCACACCGGTCTGAGCTGGCCTTTCGCAACTCCCGCACCAGGGATCCGGTTCGGAGTACTGTCGTTTTTGTGCCGTAATCCCACCGAGGGAAGGGTGAGGTCATGCATGACACGGTCAAGGCACTTCTCGAGGGCGGCCCGCGGGATCTGCCCGCACGGATCGTCCCGGTCGACACCTCGGGACCCGACCTGAAGATCGAGCTGCGCAACGGTTACGAGCACTTCAGGGCGACCTCGCGTCACGCGAACACCCCGGAGGGCAGCCTGCCGGTGTACGAGTGGTGGGAGCGGACGGAGATGCCCGGCTAGGGACAGGCCGGCTCGAGGGCCTCGTGGAAGCCCTTCGGGTCGTCCGTCCACACCATGTGCCCCGCGTCCGGCAGGATCACCCGGCGGACTCGGGGCAGGGCGCGTTCCAGGGAGTCCACACAGGAGCGCGGGCGGATGTCATGGGCGCCGTCGATGATCAGTACGGGCACGTCGAGGGCGCGGCAGGCGTCGTGGAGCTCGGGGGTGCCCCAGTTGTGCCGGCGTTCCTGGTTGAGGGCCTCGGCACACGCGTGGTTGATGCCGAACCAGGGGGTGGCCATCCGTTCGGCGCGGCGCAGCGCCCCTTCCCCGTCCTGGAACTCGGCGGACCACTGGAGGACCGCCGACTCCCGTTCCTCGTCCCGCGACAGCACCGGTCGGTCGTCCAACTCCCGTCGGCGGGCGAGGTGTTCGGGCCGCTCGCCGAGGCGGGCGAGGAGGTTGGCCCGGTAGCCGGAGTGCCAGTCGGAGTCCGGTCCGATGCCCGTGCCGGCCACGTACACGAGCCCGCTCACCCGCTCCGGGTGGGCCAGCGCGTAGCCCAGGGCGAGCTGCGCGCCCCACGAGTGGCCCAGCAGCCGTATCCGCTCAAGGCCGAAGTGCCGTCGTACGGCGTCGAGATCGGCGACGAAGCGGGCGAGCGTCCACGGGCCGTCGACCGCGCGCTGCGAGCGACCGCAGCCCCGCTGGTCCCAGCGGACCACCGGGGTCAGGTCGGCGAGCAGGTCGGCCATGTCCTCGAAGTAGTCCCAGAGGCCGGGCCCGCCGTGGCACAGCACCAAGGGGTCGCCTTCCCCCGACCGCACGGCCCACAGACGTACGCCGTCGTCGGTCGGCACGGTCGGGGTCCCGCTCGTGACTGTCATGGGGACAGTCTGCCCCGCGGGCGGATCAGCCCATGTGGGGGTACGTGTAGTCGGTCGGCGGGACCAGCGTCTCCTTGATGGCGCGGGTCAGGGTCCAGCGCAGCAGGTTCTGCGGGGCGCCGGCCTTGTCGTTGGTGCCGGAGGCGCGACCGCCGCCGAAGGGCTGCTGGCCGACGACGGCGCCGGTCGACTTGTCGTTGATGTAGAAGTTGCCGGCCGCGTAGCGCAGCTTCTCCATCGTGTACGCCGCCGCGGCGCGGTCGCCCGCGACGACCGAGCCGGTCAGCGCGTAGTCGGACACCGACTCCATCTGGGTCAGCATCTCCTCGTACGCGTCGTCCTCGTAGACGTGCACGGCGAGGAACGGGCCGAAGTACTCGGTGCGGAACACCTCGTTCTCCGGGTCGCCGCACTCGACGACGGTCGGGCGGACGAAGTAGCCCACCGAGTCGTCGTAGGAGCCGCCCGCGACGATCGTGCAGGTGGGGTCCTGCTTGGCGCGGTCGATGGCCGCCTTGTTCTTGGCGAAGGAGCGCTCGTCGATGACGGCGCCGATGAAGTTGGCGAGGTCGCTGACGTCGCCCATGGTCAGATGGTCGACCTCGGCGGCGAACTCCTCGCGGAAGCCGTCGTTCCAGATGGACGCCGGGATGTAGGCGCGGGAGGTGGCGCTGCACTTCTGGCCCTGGTACTCGAAGGCGCCTCGGGTCAGGGCGGTCTTGAGGACCGCGCGGTCGGCGCTCGGGTGGGCGACCAGGAAGTCCTTGCCGCCGGTCTCGCCGACCAGGCGCGGGTAGGAGCGGTACTTCTCGATGTTGTTGCCGACCGTCTTCCACAGGTACTGGAAGGTCTTGGTGGAACCGGTGAAGTGGATACCGGCCAGATCGCGGTGTTCGAGGGCGACCTCGGAGACCTCGATGCCGTCGCCGGTCACCAGGTTGATGACACCCTTGGGAAGGCCCGCCTCCTCCAGCAGCCGCATGAGCAGCACGGCCGCGTGGGTCTGCGTGGGGGACGGCTTCCAGACCACCACATTGCCCATGAGGGCGGGAGCCGTGGGCAGATTGCCCGCGATCGCGGTGAAGTTGAAGGGCGTGATCGCGTAGACGAAGCCCTCCAGCGGACGGTGGTCGAGACGGTTCCAGACGCCCGGGGAGTTGGCCGGGGGCTGCTCGGCGAGGATCTGGCGGGCGTAGTGGACGTTGAAGCGCCAGAAGTCGATGAGCTCGCAGGGGGCGTCGATCTCGGCCTGCTGGGCGGTCTTGGACTGGCCGAGCATGGTGGAGGCGGCGATGGTCTCGCGCCAGGGGCCGGCGAGCAGTTCGGCCGCGCGCAGGATGATCGCGGCGCGGTCGTCGAAGGCCATGGCGCGCCAGGCGGGCGCGGCGGCGAGGGCCGCGTCGACGGCGTCCCGCGCGTCCTGCCGCGTGGCGTGCCGGCCGGTGCCGATGACGGCCTTGTGGTTGTGCGGCTGGACCACCTGGAAGGGCTCGCCACCGCCCAGCCGCTTCTCACCGCCGATGGTCATCGGCAGCTCGACCGGGTTCTCGGCCAGCTCCTTCAGCTTGGCCTCCAGCCGGGCGCGCTCGGGCGAGCCGGGGGCGTAGCCGCGCACCGGCTCGTTGACGGGGGTGGGGACCTGGGTCACAGCGTCCATGGATCCGTAACTCCTTGATGTTGAGCGGGTGTTGCGAACTGGGGGTGCGAGTCGGTGGTTGCGAGCGGGGGGTGGTCGCGAGCCGGGGTGGGGCTCAGCCCTTGCTGATGATCGAGCGCGCGAAGAAGCGCAGGTTCGCCGGCTTCTCCGCCAGGCGGCGCATGCTGTGCTTTCCCGGGGGGGCAACCCCCGGACCCCCGGCCGAAGCCCCGGCACAGCCAAGTTGCACTAGCCACGGCTGATCATGCTCCTGAGGAAAAAGCGCAGGTTCGCCGGCTTGTCCGCCAGGCGGCGCATGCTGTGCTTTCCCGGGGGGCAACCCCCGGACCCCCGGCCGAAGCCCCGGCACAGCCAAGTTGCACTAGCCACGGCTGATCATGCTCCTGAGGAAAAAGCGCAGGTTCGCCGGCTTCTCCGCCAGGCGGCGCATGAAGTAGCCGTACCAGTCGGTGCCGTACGCGGTGTAGACCCGCATCCGGTGGCCCTCGGCGGCCAGCCGCAGGTGTTCGTCGCCGCGGATGCCGTAGAGCATCTGGAACTCGTACTCGTCGGGCTTGCGGCCGGCCCGGTGGGCGAGTTCCTGGGCGATGGAGATGAGCCGGGGGTCGTGGGAGCCGACCATCGGATACCCCTCGCCCTCCATGAGGATCTTCAGGACGCGGACGTACGCCTTGTCGATCTCGTGCTTCTGCTGGTACGCGACCTCGGCGGGCTCGTTGTACGCGCCCTTCACCAGCCGCACCCGGCTGCCTGCCGCGGCGAGCCGGCGGGCGTCGGCCTCGGTGCGGAAGAGGTAGGCCTGGATCACGCAGCCGGTCTGCGGGAAGTCCTTCCGCAGCTCCTCGTGGATGGCGAACATCGAGTCGAGGGTGGTGTGGTCCTCGGCGTCGAGGGTGACGGTCGTCCCGACGGCGGCGGCGGCCTCGACGACCGGCCGGATGTTGGCGAGGGCCAGCTCATGGCCGCCGTCCAGCGCCTGGCCGAACATCGACAGCTTGACGGACATCTCCGCCCTGGTCCCCAGCTCCAGCTCCTTCAGCCGGTCGATGAGCTCCAGGTAGGCGTCGCGGGCGGCGGCGGCCTGGGCCGGCCGGGTGATGTCCTCGCCGACCACGTCCATGGTCAGTTCCAGGCCCTGTGCGGTGAGCCCCCGGACGATCGGCACGATGTCGTCGACGGTCTCGCCCGGGATGAAGCGTTCGACGACCTGCTTGGTCACCGGGGCCGCCGAGATGAGACGTCGCATCCGGTCGCTGCGCGACGCGGCAAGAATCACGGGACCCAGCACGGGGCACCTCCACAAACCAGCAGATAGAACCACCGTGAAACCTAAGGATCCCTCCGATCGTCAGCCATCGACAGCTGTCACGCATTCGTGCCGCAGATCTCAGACAGATGTATGAAGGGGCGGTCATTGTGCGGGAGAATGCCCGTGTGATGCCCCGGTGATGTCCGACAACAGAGGTGACTACCAGGAGCTCGTCGACGAGATCTCGGAGCTCCTCGGCGCCCCCGCGACCCTGGAGAACCGCGAGTTCGAGCTGATCGCCTTCGGGGCCTACGACAGTGAGGGCGACCTCGACGCGTCGGCGCTGGATCCGGTGCGCACCCGCTCGATCCTGACCCGGCGTTCCACGGCGGCCGTCCGGACCTGGTTCGAGGGCTTCGGCATCACCCGGGCGACGGGCCCGGTCCGTATTCCGCCCACCCCGGAGGCGGGGGTGTACCGGGGGCGGATCTGTCTCCCCGTACGGCACCGGAATGTCGTCCTCGGCTATGTCTGGCTGCTGGACTCCGACCCCGGTCCCACCGAACGGCAGCTGGCCGCCGCGATGGAGGTCACGGTCCGCGTCGGCGCGCTGCTGGCGGACGAGGCCCAGCACGGGGCGGACCTGAGCCGGGAGTTGCGGGCCGTACTGGTCGCCGAGCGGGACTGGCAGGCGGACATGGCCCTGGCGGAACTCCGCACCGCCCTCGGCTCCCGCGCGGACGGCATCCACACGGTGGTCTGCGTGGCCCCCTGGCCCTCCCCCGACCCGGACGACGCCCCCTCGGTCCGCACCATCCCGGGCGCGACGGCGCTGTGCACGGTGCCATGGGGGGCGACGGGCCAGTGCCTGGCCCTCCTGGTCCGCCTGCGCTCGACGGACGTACTGACACCGGCGACTTCGGCGGCTGCCCGCTTGCTGGAGCGAGCGGGTGCCGCCGCCGGGGGCGGGACTCCGCCGGGGGCGGGAGGCCCGGGGTCTTCGGGGCCGGGAACAGCCCGGGGCGGGGCGGGTGGGGCGGGCCCGACGGGGGCCGGCGCGGCCAGGGCCGGCGCGGGCGGTACAGGCCCGGCGGGAGCTGGTGCGGGCGGGGCAGCTACCGGTGGGGCGAGCCCGGCAGAGGAGCGTGCCGGATCGGCCGGGGCTCGGGCCGGTGCAGGCGGGACGGGCCCGGGTGGGGCGGGTGCGGGTGGGACGGGCCCGGGTGGGGCGGGTGCGGCCCGGGCCGGAGCCGGGGGTGCGGGCCCGGCGGGGGCCGGCGCGGGCGGAATGGTTGCGGGTGGTACGGGCGCCGCGAGGGCGGGTGGGGCGGCTGTGGGCTCGGGTGCTGGTGCGGGCAGAGTCGGGGCAGGTGGGGGCGGAGCTGGTGGGGTGGGGGTCGCGGCTGGGATTGCCTCGGCTCGGCGGGGGCTCGGTGAGTTGGGGCAGGCCTGGCGGGAGGCGACGGCGGCGGCGCGGGCGGCGCTCGCGGAGCCGCGGTTCGGGCCGGTCGCCGAGTGGGCGCGGATCGGTCCGTACCGGCTGCTGACCTCGCTCCCCCGGGACGCCGCTCACGACCCCACCGTACGCACGCTGC
Organism: Streptomyces sp. NPDC005648; assembly: GCF_040605395.1. Taxonomy (NCBI): domain Bacteria; kingdom Bacillati; phylum Actinomycetota; class Actinomycetes; order Kitasatosporales; family Streptomycetaceae; genus Streptomyces; species Streptomyces sp. NPDC005648. The sequence goes on from NZ_JBEXCS010000042.1 coordinate 56,295, forward strand.
TCTCCCCCGCCCACCGCGAACTGGCGCACACAGCCGAGGTCTATCTCGACCTGGCGGGCCAGGCGGGGCGCACGGCGGCGGAGCTGGGCATCCACCGGCAGACCCTGTACTACCGCCTCTCCCGGGTCGAGCAACTCACCGGCCTCGACCTGGACGACGGCGAGGACCGGCTGCTGCTGCACATGGCGTTGAAGGAGGCGCGACTGGGACCGTAGGGTGGTGCCCGAATTCGGGCAGGAACGCAGCAAATTGACCGACTCGCCGTCTACAGTGCCCGCATGATCACCCCCTCCGCACTGGGCTCCTTCGCACTGATCGTCGGCCTCCTCACCCTCACCCCCGGCCTGGACACCGCCCTCATACTCCGCACCGCGCTGCTGGGCCACCGCGCCCGCACCTGGGGCATAGTCCTCGGCATCCAGGCCGGCACCCTCGTCTGGGGCGTGCTCGGCGCGCTCGGCGTCACCGCGGTGCTGACCGCCTCCCATCTCGCCTACACGGCTCTGCGCTGGGCGGGCGCCGCGTACCTGGTGTGGATGGGCGGCCGGATGGTCCTGTCGACGCTGCGACGGAGGGCCGCCGGAACGGACGAGGCCGCGACCGACCCGGTGGCCGGTTCGGACGCCGCCGGCGGTTTCCGCGGTGGCCTGCGCAGGGGCGCGGTGACCAATCTGCTCAACCCCAAGATGGGGGCCTTCTACATGGCGGTGCTGCCGCAGTTCGTACCGTCCGGCGGCATGATCGAGCATCTGGCCGCGGGAACCCTGCTGGCCGGCGTGCACATCCTGCTCGCGGTGGCCTGGGCGACCGTCCTGGTCGTCTTCGCCCACACCCTTCGCGACACCCTCCGCCGCCCGTCCGCCCGCCGGGTCCTGGACCGGGTCACCGGCACGGTCATCACCGCCTTCGGCCTCCGACTGGCCCTCGGCGACTGACACCCCCTCATACCGCCCCCGCCGATGCCGGCGCCGCGGGACATCACGCGTCCGCGGCGCCCGCGATGACGCGTCGCAGGCCTTCGGTGAGCTGGTCGGCGCCGGTCGCCGTGTCGGGGTCGAACAGCCACTGGACCATGAGCCCGTTGAGCAGGGTCTGGTAGAAGCGGCCCTCCGTGTCGACGGTCTCCTTGTCCAGCTCGTCCTCGGGGACGCCGTTGAACATGGGCACAATTCCCGAGCGCCCCTGCTCCTGCGCCTCGGCGAGCAGCTTGCGCACCTCCGGCAGCCGCTCCCCCTGGATGATGAGCTCGAAGCTGAGCAGCCAGATCGCCCGTGTCTCCGGCACCGAGCGGATGATGCTCGCCCACACCTCCTGGAAGCGCTCCAGCGACCCGGGCGGTGCCGTCACCTCTCCGCCCGCGCCCCAGCCGGGGTCGAAGGAGTCACCGACACCTTCGATCAGGGAGACGTAGGCCGCCACCAGCAGCGCGTCCTTCGACCCGTAGTGGTAGCCGATCGAGGCGAGGTTGGTCCCCGACTCCTTGACGATGTCCCGCGCGGTCGTCCGCAGGAACCCCTTCTCCAGCAGGCAGCGCTTGGCGCCTTCGAGCAGATCCTCGCGATGTCCCATGGACCCCACCCTATCTAGACAAGCGACTTACACAGAAGTCTTATACGAGCGTCATAGACAAGCGTTTAAGACGCTTGTACAGTCACCGGCATGGAGAATTCGACGAGCACCACCACAACCCCGGCCGGCCGACTGGCCGGCCGCCGTGAATGGACCGCGCTGGGCGTGCTGATGCTCCCGTTGCTGCTGGTCTCGATGGACGTCTCGGTCCTCTACTTCGCGATCCCGGCGATCAGCGCGGACCTGGAACCGAGCGGCACCCAACAGCTGTGGATCTTCGACATCTACGCCTTCGTCCTGGCTGGCCTGCTGATGACGATGGGGTCGCTCGGCGACCGCATAGGCCGCCGCAAACTGCTCCTGATCGGCGCCGCGGCCTTCGGCACCGCCTCACTGATCGCCGCCTACGCCGACAGCGCCGAGACCCTGATCGCGGCCCGCGCGGTCCTCGGCATCGGCGGCGCGACCCTGATGCCGTCGACGATGGCGCTGATCCGCACGATGTTCACCGACCCCGCGCAGCGCGCGAAGGCGATCGGCATGTGGTCCGGAGTGATGACCGCGGGTATCGCGCTCGGCTCGGTCCTGAGCGGTGTCCTGGTCCAGTACTTCTGGTGGGGCTCGGTCTTCCTGGTCAACCTGCCGGCCATGGCGCTGCTGCTGGTCCTGGGCCCGTTCCTGCTCCCGGAGTCACGCGACCCGGCCCCCGGCCGCTTCGACTGGCCGAGCGTCCCGCTGTCGATGGCGGCGGTCCTCCCGGTGATCTACGGCCTGAAGGAGATCCCCTCCGAGGGCTGGCACCCGCAGTACGTCGTCTCGATCACGGTAGGTCTGCTCTTCGCCGCGCTCTTCGTCCACCGTCAGCGCACGGCGGCGAACCCGATGATCGACCCGGCGCTGTTCCGCGGCCGCGGCTTCGCCCCGTCCGTCGCCCTCAACCTGGTCGCCACCTTCGGCATGATGGGCTCGGCGTTCTTCACCACGCAGTACCTGCAGTCGGTGCTCGACAAGAGCGCGCTGGACGCGGCCCTGTGGGCGCTGCTCCCCTCGGTGCCGATCGGGATGACGGCCCCGCTGGCGACCGCCCTGGTCCAGAAGGGCGTGAACCGCGCCTACGTGGTCACCGCGGGCTTCGCGATCGGCGCCGCCGGCTACGCCCTGCTGGCCTTCGCGGACACGGACTCCCTGGTCCTGGTCCTGATCGCCTGCGGCATCCTCGCCTCCGGCATCGTCATGGTCGTCTCCCAGATCACCGACCTCGCGATGGGCAGCGCTCCCCTGGAGCGGGCGGGTTCGGCGGCGTCCCTGATGGAGACCGCCGCGGAGTTCGGCGGTGCGCTGGGCATGGCGATCCTCGGCTCGATCGGTACGGCGATCTACCGCCACGACATCCCGGGCTCGGCCCCGGCCGCGGCCCGCGAGACCCTGGGCGGCGCGCTGGCGATCGCGGCCCGCCTGCCGGGGCGCACGGGAGACGCCCTGGCGAGCACGGCCCGCGAGGCGTTCACCAGCGGAATGCAGGGCGCGGCGATCGCGGGAGCGGTACTGCTGGCGGGGGCGGCGGTACCGGCGGCGCGGGCGCTGCGGGGGATCCGGGTCGGCGAGAGGGCAACGGAACAGCCGCAGGGCGAGTGAGGAGCGGAAGGCAGCGAAACGCCGGACGGGCTGATTCCCTCAGCCCGTCCGGCGTTCAAGGACTCCGCGACCTCAGACCAGGTTGACCGAACGGGCCGACGTCGCCCCGATCTCCTCGGCCACCTCGGCCAGCACCGCCTGCGACACCGTGTCGTCCACGGTGAGAACGGCCAGCGCCTCTCCGCCGGCGACCGCACGCGACACCTGCATCCCGGCGATGTTGATCCCCGCCTCGCCGAAGATCCGCCCCACCGTGCCGACGACACCCGGACGGTCCTCGTACTTGAAGACGACCATGTGGTCGGCCAGCGCGAGGTCGACGTCGTACTCACCCACCGCGACGATCTTCTGCAGATGCTTCGGTCCGGCCAGCGTGCCGGAGACCGACACCTCCTCGCCGCTGCCCAGCGTGCCGCGCACCGTCACGACGTTGCGGTGGTCGGTCGCCTCCGAGCTGGTCGTCAGGCGGACCTCGACACCGCGCTCCTGGGCGAAGAGGGGGGCGTTGACGTAGGAGACGGTCTCGTCGACGACGTCCTCGAAGACACCCTTGAGGGCGGACAGCTCCAGCACCTTCACATCGTGCTGGGTGATCTCGCCGTAGACCTCGACGTCGAGGCGGACGGCGACCTCGCCGGCGAGCGCGGTGAAGATCCGGCCGAGGCGCTCGGCGAGCGGCAGACCCGGCTTGACGTCCTCGGCGATGACACCGCCCTGGACGTTCACGGCGTCGGGGACCAGCTCACCGGCGAGCGCGAGCCGCACCGACCTGGCGACCGCGATACCGGCCTTCTCCTGCGCCTCGTCCGTGGAGGCACCGAGGTGCGGGGTGGCCACCACCTGGTCGAACTCGAACAGCGGCGAGTCCGTGCAGGGCTCCTTCGCGTACACGTCGAGGCCGGCGCCCGCGACGCGCCCCTCCTTCAGCGCCGAGTACAGCGCCTCCTCGTCGACGATGCCGCCCCGCGCGGCGTTGACGATCCGCACGCTCGGCTTGACCTTGCGCAGCGCCTCGTCGCCGATGAGGCCGACCGTCTCGGGGGTCTTGGGAAGGTGGACGGTGATGAAGTCGGAGACCTCGAGCAGCTCGTCCAGCGACAGCACCTTCACGCCCATCTGCGCGGCGCGCGCGGGCTGGATGTAGGGGTCGTAGGCGACGACCTTCATCCCGAAGGCGGACATGCGCTGGGCGACCAGCGCGCCGATGCGGCCGAGGCCGACGACACCGAGGGTCTTCTCGGCGAGCTCGACACCCGTGTACTTGCTGCGCTTCCACTCGCCGTTCTTCAGCGCGGCGTTGGCCTGCGGGATGTGGCGGGCGGTGGCGACGAGGAGACCGCAGGCGAGCTCGGCGGCGGTCACGATGTTCGAGGTGGGGGCGTTGACGACCATCACGCCGGCCTTGGTGGCGGCGGCGACGTCCACGTTGTCCAGGCCGACGCCGGCTCGTGCGACGACCTTCAGCTTGTGCGCGGCGGCGACGGCCTCCGCGTCGACCTTGGTGGCGGAGCGGATCAGGATGGCGTCGACATCGGCGATGGCCGGGAGCAGTTCGGCTCGGTCCGCTCCGTTGCAGTGCCGGATCTCGAAGTCGGGGCCAAGCGCGTCCACGGTCGCGGGCGACAGCTCTTCAGCGATGAGTACGACGGGTTTCGAGCTCACGTGAGTCCTCACAAGTCCAATGCGGACGGCCGTCCCGACGGCCGCAGGCGGTGGAGGGGCTAGCCGCGTGGAGACGCACGACGCTGTGGGCCTGACGCGAATGTTGTGCGCCAGTGTAGTGGCGCGGGGAGGCTCGTCTTACGCCTCTGCGGAAGGATCACCCGGACGTGAAGCTCCATTTTGTACGGGGCCCGGGGCGGAGCCCCGCGACGGCGCCCCGAGCCGGCGGCACCGTCGCGGGGAACCCGGCTCACGCCTCCTCGTCGACCCAGCTCATCAGCTTGCGCAGCTGCTTGCCCGTGGTCTCCAGCAGGTGCTCGGAGTCCGCGGTCTTGTACTCGTTGTACTTCTTCAGACCGCCGTGGTACTCGGCCATCCACTCACGCGCGAAGGTGCCGTCCTGGATCTCGGCGAGGACCTGCTTCATCTCGGCCTTGGTGGCGTCCGTGATGATCCGCGGGCCGGTGACGTAGTCGCCCCACTCGGCGGTCTCGGAGACGGACCAGCGCATCTTCTCCAGGCCGCCCTCGTACATGAGGTCGACGATCAGCTTCAGCTCGTGCAGGCACTCGAAGTACGCGATCTCCGGCTGGTAGCCCGCCTCGACCAGGGTCTCGAAGCCGGCCTTGACCAGGGCGGAGGTGCCACCACAGAGAACGGCCTGCTCGCCGAAGAGGTCGGTCTCGGTCTCCTCGGTGAAGGTCGTCTTGATGACGCCGGCGCGGGTGCCGCCGATGCCCTTGGCGTACGACAGCGCGAGCGCGAAGCCGTTTCCGGTCGCGTCCTGCTCGACGGCCACGATGCAGGGAACGCCGCGGCCCTCCTCGTACTGGCGGCGCACCAGGTGGCCCGGGCCCTTGGGGGCGACCATGCAGACGTCGACACCGGCCGGGGGCTTGATGAAGTCGAAGCGGATGTTCAGGCCGTGGCCGAAGAACAGCGCGTCGCCGTCCTTCAGGTTCGGGGCGATGGACTCCTCGTAGACCTGGGCCTGGATCGGGTCCGGGACGAGGATCATGATGACGTCGGCCTCGGCGGCGGCCTCGGCGGGCGTCACCACGCGCAGGCCCTGCTCCTCGGCCTTGGCCTTGGACTTGGAGCCCTCGTGCAGACCGACACGCACGTCGACACCCGAGTCACGGAGCGACAGCGCGTGGGCGTGGCCCTGGCTGCCGTAACCGATGACCGCGACCTTGCGGCCCTGGATGATGGACAGGTCGGCGTCGGCGTCGTAGAACAGCTCGGCCACTTTGGGTTCTCTCCTTGAGTGCAGGTTGTGCGTCCCACCGTATGACGGCGGGCGGAAGGGAAGTTTTCGGGTCTCGCCATACGGGCGGCTCCGGTCGTACGGGCGGCCGGTGAGGACCGCCCGCACGACGGCGTCACGCGGATCGGTCGAGCGCGCGCAGCGAGCGGTCCGTGATGGAGCGGGCGCCGCGGCCGATGGCGATCGTGCCGGACTGGACGAGCTCCTTGATGCCGTACGGCTCCAGCATCTTGAGCATCGCGGACAGCTTGTCGCTGCTGCCTGTGGCCTCGATGGTGACGGCCTCCGGGGAGACGTCCACGGTCTTGGCGCGGAACAACTGGACGATCTCGACGATCTGGGAGCGCGTCTCGTTGTCGGCCTTCACCTTCACCAGAACGAGTTCGCGCTGAACGGCCTGGGTGGGCTCCAGCTCCACGATCTTCAGCACGTTGACGAGCTTGTTGAGCTGCTTCGTCACCTGCTCCAGCGGGAACTCCTCCACGCTGACGACGATCGTGATGCGGGAGATGTCGGGGTGCTCGGTGACACCGACCGCGAGCGAGTCGATGTTGAAGCCGCGGCGGGAGAAGAGGGCGGCGATCCGGGCCAGGATGCCCGGGGTGTTCTCCACCAGGACGGAGAGCGTGTGCTTGGACATGATCTTTTACGTCTCTCTCTGCGCTGTCTCTGCGTCTGTCGCGCTCAGTCGTCTTCGCTGTCGCCGAAGTCGGGGCGGACGTCCCGGGCGGCCATGATCTCGTCGTTGGAGGTGCCTGCGGCGACCATCGGCCACACCATCGCGTCCTCGTGGACGATGAAGTCGATGACGACCGGGCGGTCGTTGATGGAGTTCGCCTCTTCGATGACCTTGTCGAGGTCGTCCGCGGACTCGCAGCGGATCGCGTAGCAGCCCATGGCCTCCGACAGCTTCACGAAGTCGGGGACGCGGGTGCCGCGGGCGTCCGGGTTGACGTCGTCGGGCCCGGAGTGCAGCACGGTGTTGGAGTACCGCTGGTTGTAGAAGAGGGTCTGCCACTGGCGGACCATCCCGAGGGCGCCGTTGTTGATGACGGCGACCTTGATCGGGATGTTGTTCAGGGCGCAGGTGGTGAGCTCCTGGTTGGTCATCTGGAAGCAGCCGTCGCCGTCGATCGCCCAGACCGTCTGGTCCGGAGCGCCGGCCTTGGCGCCCATCGCGGCCGGGACCGCGTAGCCCATGGTTCCGGCGCCGCCGGAGTTCAGCCAGGTCGCGGGCTTGTCGTAGGTGATGTAGTGCGCGGCCCACATCTGGTGCTGGCCGACGCCCGCCGCGAAGATCGTGCCCTCCGGGGCGAGCCGGCCGATCCGCTCGATGACCTGCTGGGGCGAGAGCTGGCCGTTCTCCGGCTGCTCGTAGCCCAGCGGGTAGGTCTCGCGCCAGCGGTTGAGGTCCTTCCACCAGGCGCTGTAGTCGCCCCGCTGGCCCTCGCTGTGCTCCCTCTGGACCGCCTGGATGAGGTCGGCGATGACCTCGCGGGCGTCACCGACGATCGGCACGTCCGCGGCGCGGTTCTTGCCGATCTCCGCCGGGTCGATGTCGGCGTGGACGATCTTGGCGTGCGGGGCGAAGCTGTCCAGCTTGCCGGTGACGCGGTCGTCGAAGCGGGTACCGAGGGCGACGATCAGGTCGGCCTTCTGCAGCGCGGTGACGGCGGTGACCGCACCGTGCATGCCCGGCATTCCCACGTGCTGCGGGTGGCTGTCGGGGAACGCTCCGAGCCCCATCAGGGTGGTGGTGACGGGGGCTCCGGTGAGTTCGGCGAGGACCTTGAGCTCGGCGGTGGCCCGCGCCTTGATGACGCCGCCGCCGACGTAGAGGACGGGCCGCTTGGCGGCGGTGATCAGCTTCGCGCCCTCGCGGATCTGCTTGGCGTGCGGCTTGGTCACCGGGCGGTAGCCGGGCAGGTCCATCGCCGGCGGCCAGGAGAAGGTCGTCTTCGCCTGGAGGGCGTCCTTGGCGATGTCGACCAGGACCGGGCCGGGGCGGCCGGTGGAGGCGATGTGGAAGGCCTGCGCGATGACCCGCGGGATGTCCTCGGCCTTGGTGACCAGGAAGTTGTGCTTGGTGATCGGCATGGTGATGCCGACGATGTCCGCCTCCTGGAAGGCGTCCGTGCCGATCGCCTTGGAGGCCACCTGCCCGGTGATCGCCACGAGCGGCACCGAGTCCATGTGGGCGTCCGCGATCGGGGTGACCAGGTTGGTCGCGCCCGGCCCGGAGGTCGCCATGCAGACGCCGACCCGGCCGGTCGCCTGCGCGTAACCGGTGGCGGCGTGGCCGGCGCCCTGCTCGTGGCGGACCAGGACGTGGCGCACCCGGGTCGAGTCCATCAGCGGGTCGTACGCGGGGAGGATCGCACCGCCGGGAATACCGAATACCGTGTCGGCCCCGACCTCCTCGAGAGAGCGGATGAGGGACTGCGCACCCGTGACGTGCTCGGGGGCGGACTGTCCTCCGGATCGGGGCCGCGGCTGCGGATGGTGGGCCCCGGTGGCCTGCTCGGTCATCGTCAGTCTCTTCTCGATGCTGAGGGTTTTTTGCGAGGTTTGTACGGTGTTCGGCTGCTGCACGAAAAGCGCCTGTGCAACAAAAAACCCCTCGTGCCGTAAGGCAAGCGAGGGGAGCGCGCCGGGTGGAGGTCGCTGAGCGGTGGTGGGCTCAGCGTCAGCCGACGCGCTTTCCAAGTACGAGAATTCGGGTGCGCATGGCACTGACCCTCCCCCCGACGCACACCACGTGTCAAGTGGGTGGGACGGGAGTCTCATTATGTGAGCGCAGTCCACTTCCGCCTCCCAGAACGGCGGGCACACCACTTGTGTACACCCCTCCTCCACCACCCGCGAACGCGGGCTCGATCGGGCCGTGCGGCACCGGGTAGTGGCCGGATCCGAGCGCTCGCCGGAGCCGGTATTCGTCCAGGGGACCGGAGAAGGCCATGCCCTGGCCGTGGGTGCAGCCCATCGCGCGCAGGGCGACCACCTGTTCCGGCAGGTCGACGCCGTCGGCCACGGACTGCAGCCCCAGGTCGGTGGCGATTCTCAGCAGCCCACTGGTGATCTTGTGCAGCCGCGCGGACTCGACGACGCCCTCGACCAGACCGCGGTCGAGTTTCAGCACGTCGACGGGGAGTCTGCGCAGCGCGGTGATCGCCGCGTGGCCGCCGCCGAAGCCGTCCAGGGCGATCCGGACGCCGAGGCGGCGCAGGGCGGACAGTCTCCGCTCCAGCTCGTCCAGGGAGACCTTCGGATCGGTGTCCGACAGTTCGATCAGCAGCGCCCCGGAGGGCAGCCCGTGCCGGGTCAGCAGGGCCTCTATGGAGCCGAGCGGCATCGACCGGTCCAGCAGCCGCCGGGCGCTCATCCGGACCGCGACGGGCACGGCGAGCCCCGTGGCGGTGCGCTCGGCGGCCTGTTCGAGGGCCTCCTCCAGGATCCAGCGGCCCAGCTCCTGCGTCCGGTCGCCGTCCTCGGCGACCCGCAGGAACTCGGCCGGGGTGAACAGCACCCCCTGCGAGGAGCGCCAGCGCGCCTGCGCCTCGACGGAAGTGATCCGGCCGCTCTCCAGGCAGACCACGGGCTGGTGCAGCAGGGCGAACTCGCCGTCGTGCAGCGCGGCACGCAGGCGCGTGGCCAGCTCCGCCTTCCGTACGACGTCCTGCTGCATCTGGGGTGCGTACAGCTCGACTCGGCCCTTTCCGGCCGCTTTGGCGCGGTACATCGCGAGGTCGGCGTTGCGCAGCAACTCGCCCGCGCCGAGGCCGGGTTCGGCGAAGGCGACCCCGATGGAGGCGGCCACCCGGACATCGTTGCCGTCGATGAGGTACGGCTGCGAGAGCGTGATCCTGAGGCGGTCGGCGAGCTCCAGGATGTGCCGTTCGCGGGCGGAGCGGTCACGGGTGCCGTCCCCCGCGATCAGGGCCGCGAACTCGTCGCCGCCGAGCCGGGAGGCCGTGTCGCCCTGCCGGACGGCGTCCTGGAGTCTGCGGGCGGCCTGGACGAGCAGCTCGTCCCCGGCCTGGTGCCCGATCGTGTCGTTGACGGCCTTGAAGCCGTCGAGGTCGATGAAGAGGACGGCCGTCCCGCGCAGCGACACCCGGTCGGCGGCCCGGCGGCCGGACAGGGCCTGCTGGACGCGCCGGGTGAAGAGGGCGCGGTTGGGCAGGTCGGTGAGCGGGTCGTGCTCGGCGTTGTGCTGCAGCTGTGCCTGCAGGCGCACCCTTTCGGTCACGTCCCGGCTGTTGAAGATGAGGCCACCGTGATGGCGGTTGACGGTGGACTCGACGTTGAGCCAGCCGCCCTCGCCGGACCGGAAGCGGCACTCGATGCGGGTGGTGGGTTCGTCCTGGGGGCTGGCGGCGAGGAAGCGGCGCACCTCGTGCACCACGCAGCCCAGGTCCTCCGGGTGGATGAGATTGGCCAGTTCGGTGCCGACCAGCTCCTCGGCGGGCCGGCCGTAGACCCCGGCGGCGGCCGGGGAGACGTACCGCAGGACACCGCTGGGCGCGGCGATCATGATGACGTCGCTGGAGCCCTGCACCAGGGAGCGGAAGTGGTTCTCCTTCTGCGCGAGTTCCTGGGTGAGTGTGATGTTGTCGAGCAGCATGATGCCCTGGCGCACCACGAGGGCGAGCACCACGGTGCCGCCGATGATGAGCACCACGTTGTCGACACGGCGGCCGTTGAGGACGTTGTACAGGATCCCCAGGGTGCAGACGGCGGCGGCGAGATACGGCGTCAGCGCGGCCAGGGAGCCGGCGATGGGCCGGGCGGCCGGGTACCGGCTGTGATCACCGCCCTGCGGGGGTGTCTGGTGCGGAGAGGGGTCGTCGGGGCGGCCCGGGTGGTGTCCGCGGACCACGCGCGTGTGCCCGTCGTCCTCGCCGGCCGGCCGACCGCCCCGCGGTGCCGCCCAGGGGGCGTACGCGAGGAGCAGTGAGCCGGCGAACCAGCCCGCGTCGAGCAGCTGGCCCGACTGGTAGCTGCTGTGCACCAGGGGCGAGTTGAACAGGGCGTCGCACATCACCGTCAGCGCGAGCGCGCCGATGGCGGTGTTGGTCGCCGCGCGATTGGCCGCCGAGCGCCTGAAGTGCAGCGCGAGCACCACGCTGACCAGCGCGATGTCCAGCAGCGGGTACGCCAGCAGCAGGGCGGTGCGGGCCACGCCCGGACCGTCGGACTGGGCCGCCTTGGCGAGCGCGAGGCTCCAGGAGAGCGTGAGCAGCGAGCCGCCGATCAGCCAGGCGTCCAGGCCCAGACAGACCCAACCGGCCTTGGTCACGGGCCGCTTGGCGAGCACGAGCAGTCCCACGATGGCGGGCGGCGCGAACCCGACGAAGAACAGGTTGGCGTAACTGAGGGTGGGCACGCGCTCGTCCAGTACGACCTCGTACCACCCCCAGACCGCGTTGCCCAGGGCCGCCATCGCGGAGGAGAGGGCGAACAGCAGCCAGGCGGACCGAAAGCGCACGCAATGCGTGTGCGCGTAGAGGAAACAGGACACGGCGGCCGCGGCCGCGGCCGCGCTCAACCCGAAGTCGCCCATGATGTCCGCGAGTTCGGACGAGCCCCAACCGAGCGCGGAACCGAGGGCGTATCCCGCGCAGATCAGGGCCAGGACCAGTTGGTGGACCAGGCCGGCCCGGCCTGCGCCGGACGGCGGACGGGGCAGCAGCGCCCCCGGCGAGGACTGCGCCCGCAGCACTCCGTCGAGGGTGGTCGTGACAGGCGGCGGCGACGTCACCGGGCCCTCCCGGTCCGCGCCGCTCCCGCGTCCCGGAGGTCCCGGTGCGCTGGGTGCGCATTCCCCCGGCGGCTGCTGTGCCTGCGGTGGTGGTGGCTGTGCCGGCAGCCGTGGCTGCCGTGGTGACCGCGTCTGCGCGCGGCCGTGCGCCAGGGTCGCCGCCGGCGGCCCCGCCGCGTCGGATCGTTCGTCCATAGGCCGTGCATCGCCCGTCGCCCCCCTCACAGTCTGAAATGTCCGTCCCCGGCGCCGAACGGTACGCGGCGCAGCCCCTGTCGGGACGATACACCAGTCTCGTCACTCAGGGACATAGTTCCTCTACGCTCCGTGACGATCAGCGGCATTGTGCGCACGCACCGCGTCCGAGAGATTGCGGAGGGTACCGGAAACGGACCGCGCGCCTGTCACGCCGGTCGCGCGGGTCGCGCGCGGGACGCTCAAGTCATCGGGGTCACACCGCTGTTGCGCCTGTCCTGAGGATCACGTTCGCCAGGGGCTCCTGGTTCACGAAACGTGTCAGCTGGTTCACCAGGAGCCGCTCGGCCCGGGGCCGGAAGGCGGACGTGGGGCCGCCGACATGGGGGCTGATGAGCACGCCGGGCGCGCGCCACAGGGGGTGTTCGGCGGGCAGCGGCTCGGGGTCGGTGACATCCAGGGCGGCGGTGATCCGGCCGCTCTCCACCTCGGCGAGCAGCGCCTTGGTGTCGACGACGGGTCCGCGCGAGACGTTGACGAGGAGCGCGCCGTCTTTCATGTGGGCGAGGAAGTCGGCGCCGGCCAGGCCCCGCGTGCCCTCGGTGAGAGGCGTGATGAGGACGACCACGTCCGCCTCGGGAAGCAGTTCGGGCAGGTCGGTGAGCGGGTGCACGGGCCCGCGCTCCGTGGTGCGCGCGGAGCGCGCGACGCGCGCCACCCGCGCGACCTCGAACGGAACGAGCCGGTCCTCGATCGCGGAACCGATCGCCCCGTAGCCCACGATCAGCACGTTCTTGTCGGCCAGCGCGGGCCGGAACCCACCGAGCCACTCCCCGCGCTCCTGACCCCGTACGAAGTCGGGGATCCCGCGCAGCGAGGCGAGGATCAGGGTCAGCGTCAGCTCGGCGGTGCTCGCCTCGTGCACCCCGCGCGCGTTGCAGACCCGCACACCCGGCCGCAGCCGGTGCAGGCCCGGCTGCACGTTGTCGATACCGGCGGACAGCGTCTGCACCACCTGCACGGAGCTCAGCTCGGGCAGCGGACGTAGGGCGACCTCGGCGGGCTTCATGTAGGGGACGACGTAGAAGGCGCAGTCGGCGGGGTCGGCGGGGAAGTCCTCCTCGCCGTTCCAGAAGCGGTAGTTCGGCCCGTCGGGGAGGCCCTTGATCTCGTCCGGCGGGATGGGAAGCCACACGTCAGAAGTCATGACAGGAGGCTATGTCAGGCCGCCGGGGGTCCAGAGGTTAGGTTGGGGGCTCGGCAGAGGGAGGGTCACGGGCAGGTGGAGCGCAGGACGATCGGCGCGAGGGCACTCGCGGTGGGGGCCGTCGGCCTCGGGTGCATGCCGATGAGCTGGGCCTACAGCGGCTCGCGGCAGCGGGGCGACGAGTCGGTCAGGGCGGTGCACCGGGCGCTGGACGCCGGTTCGACGCTCCTGGACACCGCCGACATGTACGGACCGTTCACCAACGAGCTGCTGGTGGGGCGGGTGTTGAAGGAGCGGCGTGAGGACGCCTTCGTGTCGACGAAGGTCGGCCTGCTGGTGGGCGAGCAGCACGTCGTGGCCAACGGCCGCCCCGGCTATGTGAAGCGCGCCTGCGACGCGTCCCTGCGCCGTCTGCAGACCGACGTCATCGACCTGTACCAGCTGCACCGCGCCGACCCCGAGGTCCCGGTCGAGGAGACATGGGGCGCGATGGCGGAGCTCGTCCGGGCCGGAAAGGTACGGGCGCTCGGCCTGTGCGCGATCGGCGCGCGCGGCGGCCGCCGCTCCGGAGGCCGGCTGCACGACGCCACGATCAGGCAGCTCCAGCGGGTCCAGCAGGTGTTCCCGGTGAGCGCGGTGGAGGCCGAGCTGTCGGTGTGGTCGACGGAGTCCCTCGAATCGCTTCTGCCGTGGTGCGAGGCGCGTGACGTCGGCTTCCTCGCCGCGATGCCGCTCGGCAACGGCTTCCTCACCGGCACCCTCACCCCCGGCGAGGGCTTCGAACCGGACGACGTCCGCGCCCGCCACCCCCGCTTCACCGCCGAGATGATGGCCGCCAACCAGCCGATCATCTCCGGCCTGCGCCGCGTCGCCGCCCGGCACGGGGACGGGGTCACCCCGGCGCAGGTGGCCCTGGCGTGGGTCCTGGCGCAGGGCCGGCACGTGGTCCCCGTCCCGGGGACCAAGCAGGAGCGGTGGGCGGCGGAGAACGCGGCGGCGGCCGGCCTGCGGCTGACGGCCGGGGATCTCGCCGAGGTGGCGGAGCTGCCGGGGGCCCGGGGATCGTGGGACTGAGGAACGGCGGTCACGCGGCCAAGGCTGCCGCACCGCTCGGACTCCGCGCCGCGGGACCCCGGACACGGGGGTCCTCGCGCCACCGGAGATTCCGGGTCGGCTGATCGGGAACCTGGAGGGCGCGAGCGGTGTATGAGAAGGAGAACCTGCCGTGGGACCGCCGCGCCGAAGGGACCAAGATCGTGCTACGACGAGCTGTGCCGGCCTTACTGGCCACAACCGCGCTTCTGCTCACGGCCGGCTGCTCCGGCGGCGGAGGAGGATCGTCGAGCGGCGCCGGCTCCACGACACCGGGCTCGGCCCCCGCGCGTTCGTCCCCGTCGGAACAGGCGGCCGAGCAGGCCCCGCCCGCCAAGGGCTCGGTCAAGGTGCTGCGCACGCTCACCACGGGCCTGAACACCCCGTGGGGCCTGGCCCCGCTCCCCGACGACAGCGCCCTGCTCGTCGCCTCCCGCGACCGGGGGACGATCACCAAGGTCGACGCGGACACCGGAAGGAAGACCGAGCTGGGCAAGGTGTCGGGGGTCTCCCCGGCCGGCGAGGGCGGCCTCCTCGGCATCGCCCTCTCCCCGGACTACGCCTCGGACCACATGATCTACGCGTACTTCACCTCGGCCTCGGACAACCGCATCGTGCGCATGCTCTACGACACCGAGAAGCCGGCGGGCGAGCAGCTGGGCGCCCCGGACACCGTCTTCAAGGGCATCCCCAAGGGCTATATCCACAACGGCGGCCGGATCGCCTTCGGCCCGGACGGAATGCTGTACGCGGGCACGGGCGAGAGCGGCAACCGCGGGCTGGCCCAGGACAAGAAGTCCCTGGGCGGCAAGATCCTCCGTCTGACCCCGGAGGGCGACCCGGCCCCGGGCAACCCCTTCCCGGACTCCCCCGTGTACACATACGGCCACCGAAACGTCCAGGGCCTCGCCTGGGACGGCAAGCAGCGGCTGTTCGCCTCGGAGTTCGGCCAGGACACCTGGGACGAGCTGAACGCGATCAAGCCCGGCGACGACTACGGCTGGCCGGACGCCGAGGGCAGGTCCTCCGACCCGAAGTACCACAACCCGATAGCCCAGTGGCACACCGACGACGCCTCCCCCAGCGGCATCGCCTACGCCGAGGGCTCGATATGGATGGCCGGTCTGAAGGGGCAACGCCTGTGGCGCGTCCCCCTGAAGGGCACGGAGGCCTCCGCGGCCCCGCAGGCCTTCCTCACCGGCGAGTACGGCCGTCTGCGCACGGTGGTCTCGGCGGGCGGCGACAAACTGTGGCTGACGACCAGCAACACGGACGGCAGGGGGTCGCCGAAGAGCGGGGACGACCGGATTCTGGAGCTGGAGGTGAAGTAGGGGGCGCCTTTACTCGTCCTCGATGAGCGACTGGTCGAGGACCGCCACGGAGACCAGGATCAGGAACGCCCGGTGCACCATGTAGTCGACGGTCAGCCCGGGCGCGACGGACACGACACGGATGTCCTCACCGCTCACCGCCTGCGACACCGAGGTGAACGGGTCCTCGGCCAGCTTCATGAGGCCGCGCTCCAACAGCTTGCGCCGGTTCTCCGGGAGCGCGTCGCGCTGGGCTGCGGCACGCTCGGTGAACTCGATCTGGTACAACACGGCTCCTCCCTCGGGTTCTGGTGCCATTATTCCGCAGCCCGCCGGTCCCCGGCCCCCACCGGGAACAGCCCCACTCGGTGCGCCACGGCCGCCGCCTCTCCTCTTCCTGAGACGCCGAGCTTGGCCAGAATGTTCGACACATGGACGCTGGCGGTCTTCGGGGAGATGAACAGTTCCTCGGCGATCTGGCGATTGGTGCGGCCGGCGGCGACCAGGCGCAGGACGTCGCGTTCGCGGCTGGTGAGACCCAGCGCCTCGGCGGGGTCGGCGGGGCGCCGCTCCGGGACCCGGTTCAGCGCCAGGCGGGCGCGCTGGGCGAGCAGGGTCACGGCGTCGGCGAGCGGGCGGGCACCGAGGTGGGCGGCGACGGCGTGGGCGAGCCGCAGCAGCTCCGTGGCGCGGTGGCGCTCGTCGTCGTCCCCGCCGGCTTCCAGGAGGGCCTCGGCGAGGCGGTGGCGGACGCGGGCGAGGTCGTAGGGGCGGTCCAGGCACTCGAAGGCGGTGACCACCTCGGCCCAGAGGCCGGCGGTTTGCCTGCCTTCGGCGCGGGCGAGTTCGGCTCGGACCCAGTGCTCGTGGGCCTGCCAGACGGGGGCGCCGGTGGTGAGCTTCTTGGCGGTGTCGCGGATGGCTTCGAGCGCCTCGGCGCGCCCCTGTCCGGCGAGGGGCAGTGAGCGGGCGTCCGCCTCGGCGATGGCGGCGCCGAGCACCAGGAGCCAGCCGAAGCGCTGGGTGCCGGGCGGGAACCCGGCGTCCACGGCGCGCCGCAGCTCGGCGCGCACGTCGAGAAGGCGGCCCTCGGCCGCGGCGATGCCGACCGCGATGGCGGCCAGTGGCAGCGACTGCTGAGGCATGGGGTCATGGCTGCCGAAGTACCCTCGGGCGGCGTCCAGTTGGCGTTCCGCCTCGGCCACGTCGCCGCGGCTGAGGGACACATACGCCAGGCACATGGCGCCGGAGCCCTGGGGCTTGGCGTTCTGGCCCCGCCGCAGCGCGCCCTTCGCGGCCTGCACGGACTCGTCCCAGCGGCCCAGCGAGTACAGGGAGTCGGAGAGGTTGGCCCACACCCACGCCTCGGTGTTGAGCAGGCCGAACCTCTGGGTGTAGGTCACACCCTCCTGGAGGAGCGGCACCGCCTCACGCGAGCGTCCCACCGACTCCAGCTCCGAGGGCAGGTTGATGTAGGCACGACCGGCGATGACGGTGCTGCCTTCTCCGACCGCCCGGTCCTTGACCTCCCGCATCACCGCGAGGCCCGCCTCGACGTCACCCCCGTCGACCATCAGCCCGCCGAGTGTGAGCCGGGCGTTCATCTCGATGTCCGCGGCGCCCACCATGCACGCGTACTCCACGGCGCGTTCGGCCGCGTGGAAGGCGTCGGGGCCGGGCGCCCGGAGCATGGACCAGCCCGCGACGGCGGCGAGCACCTCGGCGTGCACCTGCGAGGGCGGCAGCCCGCGCACCAGTTCCTGGGCCGTGTCGAGTTCCTTCCAGCCGTCGCCGCGGGCCTGGTTCTGCACCAGCATGGAGCGCTGGACCCAGAACCAGGCGGCCCGCAGGGGATCGTCCTCGTCCTCCAGGAGGTGCAGGGCACGCTTGGTGATCTTCAGGGCACGTTCGCGTTCGCCGGAGAGTCTCCCGGCGACGGCCGCCTCCGCCATCAGGTCGAGGTAGCGCAGGGGTGCGGTGGCCGGATCACAGCCGCAGGGAGGGTAGACCTCGGTGTAGTCGATGGGGCGCAGTTCGTCCCGTACGGTGTCCGGGGCCGTGTCCCACAGCTCCATCGCCCGCTCCAGGAGCCGCAGTTGCTCGCTGTAGGCGTGGCGGCCGCGGGCCTCGACGGAGGCGTCCAGTACGGCGGGGAGGGCCTTGGCGGGGTGATGGGCGTGGTACCAGTAGCTGGCCAGGCGCATGACGCGTTCGTCGGCGGGGACGAGTGTGGGGTCGGCCTCCAGGGCCTCGGCGTAGCGGCGGTTGAGGCGGGAGCGCTCGCCGGGGAGCAGATCGTCGCCGACGGCCTCGCGGACCAGGGAGTGGCGGAAGCGGTAGCCGTCGCCTTCGGGGGTGGCGAGCAGGATGTTGGCGTTCACGGCAGCGCGCAGGGCCTCGATGAGGTCGTCCTCGGCGAGCCGGGCGACGGCGGCGAGCAGCCGGTACTCGACGGTGGAGCCGCCCTCGGCGACGATCCGGGCGACGCGCTGGGCGCTCTCGGGCATGCCCTCGACACGGACCAGGAGCAGGTCGCGGAGGGAGTCGGTGAGGCCGGTGCCGCAGCCTTCGGTGGCGCAGACGGCGAGTTCCTCGACGAAGAAGGCGTTGCCGTCGGAGCGTTCGAAGATGTCGTCGATCTGGGAGGGGGCGGGTTCGGTGGCGAGGATGCCGGCTATCTGACGGCCGACCTCCTCGCGGTTGAAGCGGGCGAGTTCGACGCGGCGGACGGTGCGCAGGCGGTCGAGTTCGGCGAGGAGGGGGCGCAGCGGGTGGCGGCGGTGGATGTCGTCGGCGCGGTAGGTGGCGAGGACGACGAGGCGGCCGGTGCGCAGGGTGCGGAAGAGGTAGGCGAGGAGGTGGCGCGTGGAGGCGTCGGCCCAGTGGAGGTCCTCCAGGGCCATGACGACGGTGCGGTCGGCGGCGACGCGCTCCAGGACGCGGGCGGTGAGCTCGAAGAGGCGGGCCATGCCCTCCTCGTCGTGCCGGCCGCCTCCCGTGGCCTCTCCCAGTTCGGGGAGCAGCCGGGCGAGTTCCTCTTCCTGGCCGGCGGCGGCTGCGGCGAGTTCGGCGGGCAGTTCGCGGCGCAGGGCGCGCAGGGCGGTGGAGAACGGGGCGAAGGGCAGGCCGTCCGCGCCGATCTCGACGCAGCCGCCGAGCGCGACGACGGCGCCCTGTCGGCGGGCGGCCGTGGCGAACTCCTCGACGAGGCGGGTCTTGCCGACGCCGGCCTCGCCGCCGATGAGCAACGCCTGCGGGTCGCCTGCGGCGGCTCGGGCGAGGGCGTCGTCCAGCGTGCCGAGTTCTTCGGCCCGGCCGACGAACACGGGGCTGACTGACCTGGTCTCCACGGGGGCGAGCATCGCATGTGGGGCCGTCTGCCGGGCACCGGTTTTCGGCTGGGCCGGCGTTGCGGCCGACCCCTGGGGGCTGCCGCCCCCAGACCCCCGCATCGGCCCTGAACGGGCCTCGTC